>CALPPK020000154.1 GCA_943325435.2 Bifidobacterium breve | reverse complement strand
GTTGCACTTGCTGATGTATCAAGGAAGTACGACAGGTACATGCCGGTGAACGCCGACACTCCCCCAATAATTGGCGAGATCCACAACATGCGCGCAAACGAGTTTGTCAACATTCGCGCAATGGAAGCTGGAATAACCAAGAGCGCAGAGATGAGGAGAGTTCCGATTACTCGCATAGTCACAAGAATTGTTAGCGATAAGAGCCCCATAAGCAAGGCTTCAATCCATGCCACGCGAACACCTGAAACCTGAGCGACTTCTGGGTCAAATGTGGCAAAGAGGAACGCGCGATACAGAGCGACGATAATTACAACGCTGAGAACCGCTACTGCAGACACAGCAACGATGTCAATTGTCTTCACACCCAACACGCTTCCAAACAGAACTGCTTCAATGCTCTTCTTGGCCTGGCCATAACGATTCAACAGGGCAAGACCCAACGCAAACGAAGCAGTTGTAACAACTCCGATTGCCGCATCAGCCCCAATCAAGCGTCGGCGCGCAATACGACCAATGATTACACCAGACGCGATTCCCCAAACCCCGGCACCAACGAAGTAATTGACATTCATCACAGCTGATGCCGCAGCACCACCAAAGACCGCGTGTGAAAGTCCGTGTCCGATGTAGCTCATGCCTCGCAACACAACAAACACCCCAAGTAGGCCGCACAAGGCGCCGGCAATGGTGGCAACGATGATTCCGTTGTTGAAAAACTGATAGCGAAATGGGGTCGTAAGCCCGGCGATTACATGAATCATGATTTATGCCAACCGAGACATTCGTTCAGCGATATCAGCGCCCACCCCATCAACAACAACAGGCATTCCGCCGTGAACTAGGACTTCCATCGGGGCACCGAAAGTTCGTTCGAGAATCTCAGGAGTCATCACATCAACGGGTGATCCGTCAGCAATGATTTCAGAATTCAAACACACCAGTCTTGGTAAGTGCGCTGCCAGTCCATTCAGATCGTGGGTTGAGAGAATGATTGACACACCTTCATCATGGAGGTCAGCAAGTAGGTGAAGTACCTCATGACGTGTACGAACATCCACGCCAGACGTTGGCTCATCAAGCACCAAAAGCTCTGGGCGGTGGAACAAGGCTCTTGCCACAAAAACTCTCTGTTGTTGCCCGCCAGACAATTCACGAATATGCCTGTTCTCTAGACCCCCGAGACCTAGACGCTCCAACACCAAAAGCGCATCGGCGCGCTCATCTTTGGTTACCCGAGGAAGACGTCCTGTTGAAGACCGTGTCATAACAACTACTTCAAGAACTGTTACAGGAAAATTCCAATCAACAGTTTCAACTTGCGGCACGTAGCCCATACGCAATTGGGGCTTCTTCGTTATATGCCCTTCAACAGGAGTGATTGAACCGAGAATCGCCTTCAGCAAGGTGGTTTTACCTGAGCCGGAAGGACCAACTATGCCGACGAAGTCGCCCTTACGAATTGTGAGATCGATACTCTTTATTGCAAGCGTTGAGTTGTATGCGCATGACATGTGCGCACATTCAACAAGCACCTCACCAATCACTGCGGATAGGTCGCCTTGTCTGAAATCTTCGCGTCAATGGAAACGGCTTTCAATGCTGTTGCATCTCCGCCGAGTGCTTCAACAACTGTGATGTAGTTGAACTTCATCAGCCCAGCCCACGAATGTTCTGCATCTCCTGGCTCGCCTGGCAGGTCATCGTCGCGCAAGACATCGATATAGCGAACGCCAGTCTCTTTACCAATTTGCTCAAGGACGGTAGACGGAAATACTTCACTTCCGAAAATAGCCTTGACCTTCTTCGACTTCACTTGATCAATTAGTGAGGCAATATCTTTCGGTGATGGCTCTTCAAACGACTGTGGCTGAATAGCACCAATCACTTCATATTCGAAGTGACGTGCAAAATACGCGTAGGCATCGTGGTACGTCAGCAAGTTTCTGTCATTCGCAGGAATCGTTGCCGTAGCCACCTTCATTGCCTCATCAAGATTCATCACGAGCCGCGAAACGAGCACATAGTTCGCGTCGTATTTATCAATATTGGTTGGATCAGCGTTCACAAGAACATTGCGAATGGTTGACAAATAAGGCAAAACGTTTGGAGGGTTCGTCCACAAGTGCGGATTAGGTTTGCCGCCTTCTTTCGGGAAGGAAAAATCGTAGATCCAATCACTTTCGGCAAGAGACGAAGTTCCTAATTCGCAAATGACTGCTTTGGGCGCGTTGGCTTTCGCTAATTCAAGTGTCGGATCTTCAAGCTTCATTCCATTCACAAAAATGATGTCGGCACTTTCGAGCGTTGCTACTGAACTTGGTGGAGGTTCAAAAGTGTGTGAATTAGTTCCTTCAGGCACAATGCCCTGCACGATTGGCCCGATGTCGCCCGCTAGTAATCCGACCAGATTCGTGATGGGAGCAACGGTAGACACGACGCGCACTGGACGTCCCTTAATTTCTGCACCCGCCATGCAATCCGCTCCGGCCTCTTGCAGTTTTGCTTCAGAGACAGCTGGGTCACTGATGTTTCCCTGACTGAGATCATCTTTCGGTTGCTCTACTGAATTATTGGACGAGCAACTAACCAGAGAAAGGCACGAAATAACGAGAGCGGCAGTAAGGACATTTCTACGCATTGGTTCAGGTTACTTGTGGCGTAACCCAGTTCACATGGCATCTAGCGAGGTGTGACCCTTATCTGGAACGACTTCACAGCCCGAGCAAAGATATTGGCCTCAACATCAGGCTCACTCACAACGGACAGATCAGTGGCACGAACGGAAAGCTCGCGAAAAACGGTTGTCAGAACAAGTCGGGCAAGGTTCGCCCCGATGCACAGGTGCGTTCCAAATCCGAATGAAAGATGAGGGTTTGGATTCCTGTGAATGTCAAACTCAAATGGATTTTCAAAGACCGCCTCATCGCGATTCGCCGATGGGTACAACATGATGATTCGGTCACCTGCTGCTATTGGCTGACCACCAACAACGTCATCAGTCAACGCCATCCGAAAGAAGTTATTCAGCGGCGTAACCCAACGCAGCACCTCTTCCACTGCAGAGTTTATGAGTTCTGGTTTGGCAGCCATTTCTTCCCATTGCTCGGGATGGTCTACGAATGCTCGTAGACCATGACTGATTGCGGTTCGAGTTGTTTCAGCACCACCTGCAATGAAGAGGCCCACTTCGTGAAAAATCGCTTCGGGCGGCAATTTTTGTCCGTCAATTTCTGCATTGGCCCAAATCGACATGAAGTCGTTGCGAGGGCATGCGGTGACTTGTTGCATGATGGGCATCATCGCACCAAGAAATTCCCGGTTTGCATCAATGAACTCATTCATGACGAGTGGATCGCGATCTCGCATATCGGTGCGCATCAAACGCTCGCTCCACGATTTAACTTCAGGCCACATTTCTTCTGGAAAACCAAGCAACCGCGCTGTCATACGAGCGGGCAATTGCCCCGCAATAAGTTCAATAACGTCAAACTCGCCTTGCGATACTGCTTCCGCAACAAGTTCTGCCACCAGTGCTTCTACTTCTGCCGTGCGTGTTGCCACACCTGCATGAGTTAGTTGGGGCTGCACCAACATGCGTTGTTGCCTATGTCGCGGATCATCCTGCGCAATCATGTTGCTCTCCCCCGGCGAGAGAACTGCGCGATACACGCCCTCAGAAGAGAACACAGATGACCGTCGTTCAACGTCCATGACGTCTGCATGTCGCGAGATGCCCCACAACTTGTTTTTCTCGTCTCGATACACGGGCTCGTTTGCGCGCATCCATGTCCACACGTCGTGTGGATTCGATTTGTACAACTCAGGATCCAATAAATCAATAATCATTCGTTCAGTGTCTTGGCTCATGTCATGTCATTTCTGTGAATTGGATTGTGACCAGGATTGTCCGGACTGTGGATTTGGTTCAGATGGAAGTTTCAACACGCGTTCACCAAGAATATTTCTCTGTACTTCTCCGGTGCCTCCACCAATCGTGAGTGCCTTTGAAAACATGTAACCGCTATACCAGCTTTTCGACGTGATTGACTTGCCATTGATGGCATCGTCTTGACCGATGACCATCGCGTTAGCCCCAGTTATGTCACGGGCCACTTCCATAACTGTTTGGCCGTGTTCATCGGCCATGATCTTTCGAATACTTGCTTCTGGCCCAGGCTGAGTTCCTCGAAGCCGCGCCGTCAATGTTCGCATCCGAATGATTTCTAGAATTGTGTGTTCGATGTAGATGTCAACGAGTCGATGACGCATTCTCTGATTCGTGATTCCTAATTTCTTAGCTTCGGCAATGACATCAAGTGCTGATGGGCCATTACCCCACAAGACTCCACCCGTGGACAATGAAACACGTTCATTTCCCAACGTAACTTTTGCTAACCGCCACCCATCGTTGACTTCACCAACCACATTGGCGCGGGGAATGCGCACATCTGTGAAGAACACTTCATTGAAGCTTTCTGCGCCCGCAATGTTCTTGATGGTCCGAATCTCAATTCCTGGTAAGTCCATCGGACAGATGAAGTACGAGATGCCTTTATGTTTCGGCGCATCAGGATCAGTCCGCGCAATCAGAATTCCAAACTTTGAATAATGAGCACCCGTAGTCCACACCTTTTGACCATTAACAATCCATTCGTCTCCGTCACGCACGGCACGCGTACTAAGACTTGCCAAGTCACTTCCTGCACCCGGCTCTGAAAACAACTGACACCAAATTTCCTCGGCAGTGAGAGCCGGCATGACGTACCGATCTTTTTGTTCCTGCGTGCCAGCAAAGATGATGGTGGGAGCCGCCCATCCAATTCCTATTTGGTTCGATGGTCGCGACACGCC
>CALPPK020000153.1 GCA_943325435.2 Bifidobacterium breve | reverse complement strand
CTCACGGCTCATGTTCGCGCTGACATTCTCGCAATCGACACAACAGATGCGCTAGCCGCACCAGGCGTAGAGGCAGTGTTAACAGCAGCAGATGTTCCGGGCGACATTCGTGTCGGAATCATTTACAAAGACTGGCCAATCTTTATTGGCGTCGGAGAACGTACGTCATATGCCGGCGACGTACTTGCCATCGTTGTTGCTCGCACTCGTCGCGAAGCACGTGCTGCTGCAGAACTGATAAAGGTCACCTATTCCCCACTGCGTCCCATCGTCGATGCTGTATCAGCGATTACAGATACCGAAATCGCTGTATGGGGAACCGACAGCAATGTCTTGTCGCGCAGCGAATACCAACGCGGCGACACTCAAGCAGCACTCGGTACAAGTTCGTTTACTGTTACTGAAACTTTTCAGACACAACGCATTGAACATGCATTCTTGGAACCCGAATCAACTCTGGCAGTACCAAACACAGAAGCTGGAACAATGCACGTGTATTCAGGTGGTCAGGGAGTCTGGGATGACCGCGATCAGATCTGTGACATCCTGAAAATCTCCAAGGACAAAGTCACTGTTGAACTTGTCTCAAACGGTGGCGCTTTTGGCGGCAAAGAGGACATGTCGAACCAAGGACAGACGGCCCTTGCTGCGTGGCTCTTGCAACAACCCGTTAACTGCACATTGTCGCGAGAGGAAAGCTTCCTCATGCATGCAAAACGTCACCCCATCCGCATGGAGTATTCAGTTGGCTGTGACGCAAATGGCAAATTGACTGCAGTACATGCACGAATGATTGGCGACTCCGGTTCGTATGCATCTGTCGGCATGAAGGTGTTAGAGCGTGCAGCTGGTCATGCGACTGGTCCCTATTACGTACCAAATGTTGACGTTGCATCTGTAGCAGTCCGTACCAACAACCCAGTCTGTGGAGCGTTCCGTGGCTTTGGCGCAAACCAAGCCCAGTTCGCCATGGAAGGTTGCCTAGACCGCCTTGCGGAACAAATCGGTATCTCAGGATGGGAAATTCGTAAGCGCAACGTGATTCACCCTGGTCAAGTTTGGGGCCCAGGCCAGATCATGGATGATGGATGCAAGGGTGCAGACATGTGTCTTGACGAAATCAAGCCTGCGTACGACGCTGCTGTTAGTGCAGGGCGCGCCGTTGGTCTTGGTCTCGGGCTAAAGAACTCCGGACTTGGAAACGGATTCCGCGAAGTTGCACGTGCCGTTGTGCACTTCCGTGCCGACGGCATTGTTGAAGTTCGTCATGGCTGGACAGAAATGGGCCAAGGCGTTCACACTGTTGCTCTTCAAGTAGCAGTTGAAGAACTTGGGATCGATGCGTCATCAATTCGTGTTTATGTTGATACAACTCGTCAATTGGGTTTTGGTCAAACAACGGGCAGCCGTGGCACTCTCATGGCAGCAGCAAGTGTTCAGCGTGCGTGTGCAGCAGCACTTGAAGACGGTTGTAAAACCGGAATTGATTACACCGGCGAATATGTCATTGACTGGACACATCACCTGGGCGAACCTGGCGTCGAGAATCCAATCATTCACTCTGCTTTTGGCTACGCCGCTCAAATGGTCATCATGGATCCTGAGACACAGAAGATTGACAAAGTGGTAGCAGTTCATGACGTTGGTCGTGCTGTCAACCCAACACTGTGTGAAGGACAAATTGAAGGTTCAGTTCACATGGGCCTCGGATATGCATTGACCGAAGAATTCCCCAGCGACGAAATGGGTTACCCAACCAATATGACGTTGCGTTCGCTCGGAATCATTCGTCCGAAAGACATGCCGCCTGTCGATGTCGTCATGGTGGAATGCCCGCAGCCTCGCAGTCCATATGGCATCAAGGGCGTCGGTGAAATTGGTCTTGTACCTACAGCGCCCGCAGTCGCCGCTGCGCTTCATGCAGCTGATGGAATTTGGCGCACACAACTACCGATGAAACCAAAAAACTCCGATTCAAATGAGGACCCAACATGACAAGCCCCGCAGCTCTTTACTTGCAAGATGCTCACCCCATTGCTGAAGGCATGGAATACACGAAGTACGCAGAACAAAAAGGTTTCGAAGCTGTGTGGCAAGCAGACAGCCGTCTTGTTCGTGATGCCATTGTGCCAATGTCTGCATTCGCAGCCGTCACAGACAAAATCAAGATTGGATCTGGCGTCGTTGATTGCTGGACCCGTAACCCTGCGCGTCTCGCAGCAACATTTTCAACCCTTGATGACTTAGCTCCAGGTCGCGTGATTCTTGGCATCGGTGCATGGTGGGACCCTCTTGCAGAAAAAGTTGGTATCTCTCGTGCAAAGCCACTTCGTGCAATGCGCGAAATCATCACAGCGGTGCGTGCTTTGTTAGCAAACGAGACCGTAACAATGAACGGTGAGTTTGTACACCTTGACGGCGTTGAACTCGACTACGTGTACCAAGAGCGTCGTCCAAAAGATGTGCCCATCTATCTCGGTGCTACCGGCATGCAAATGATGGAACTCGCAGGCGAAATCGCCGATGGTGTTGTCCTCAACTATCTCGTGTCTCCTGACTACAACAAGAAGGCTCTCGAGCACCTTGCAATCGGCGCAGACAAAGCGGGACGTTCCTGGGAAAAGATTGATAGGCCTCAACTCGTTGTGTGCAGTGTTCATGAAGATCGCAAGACCGCGCTCGATATGGCCCGCATGATGGTGACGCAATACCTCGGACAACAACCACACATCATGAAGGCATCTGGCGTTCCACAGTCACTGCTTGACAAAGTCGGTGAAGTTCTCACATGGCCTGCAACCCATGAACAAGTTGAGGCTGCATCAAAGCTTGTGCCCGATGAAATTGTTCAAATGCTCACTGCATCGGGAACTCCAGATGAAGCACGAGCGAAAGTTCGTGAATACATGGCAGATGGTGCCACATGCCCCATCTTGTACCCACTTGGTGATGTCACAGCAATGATCGACGCGTTCGCTGGCTGGACTGCCTAGTCCCGCTCTTCCATCACATACGATTGAAGCAGTGAATGCTCAATCGCCATTAACGAATCGCCTACAAGGCTTTGGCGCATCGATCTTTGCTGAGATGACTGCGCTTGCAGTGTCTACAGGGTCAATCAATCTCGGCCAGGGGTTTCCTGATTACGACGGCCCGGCAGAAGTTCTACAGATTGCACGTGACCAAATTGCAGCGGGAAACAACCAGTACCCACCAGGAATAGGCATGGCGGATCTTCGTCTTGCTGTCAGTGGGCATCAAGATCGTTTCTGGGGACTCACTTATGACCCGACTACGGAAATCCTCATCACCATGGGAGCTACCGAAGCTTTAGCCGGAGCACTTCTCGGCATCTTGAACGACGGCGACGAAGTAATCGTCTTTGAGCCCCTTTTCGACACGTATGCAGGATGCATTGCGTTGGCTGGCGCAGTCAGTGTGCCCATCACACTGCGTCCGCAACAATCAGGTCGTTATGAATTCGATGCCGATGAGTTGCGACGTTCAATTACATCGCGCACACGAATGATTCTTCTGAATTCACCACATAACCCAACTGGTTCAGTTTTCACTGTGGAAGAACTCATGACTATTGCAGGGATATCAATTGAGCACGACCTCATAGTTATTTCTGACGAGGTGTACGAGCATTTGGTATTCGACGACAAGAAGCACATTCCGATTGCAACTCTGCCCGGAATGTTCGAGCGCACCATCACAATTTCATCGGGTGGCAAGTCGTTCAACACAACAGGGTGGAAAATTGGCTGGGCGTGTGCTCCTGCGCCGTTAATCAACGCAACCCGAATGGCTAAACAACTATTCACGTTCGCAGGCGGTTCACCGTTTCAGCCCGCAATTGCAGCAGGTCTTCGCCTGCCTGATTCTTACTTCACAGCACTGGCAAATGATCTGCAGAACAAGCGCGATGTTTTGATGTTGGCTCTTGAAGAATGTGGGCTACGACCAATTACTCCTGAAGGCACCTACTTCATCACTGCCGATGTTCGCGGTCGTCGAGCCGATGGTGACGGAATCGCTTTCTGTCGCGAGCTTCCCAGTCAAGCCGGAATTGTTGCTATTCCTGCTGCAGTTCTTTATGACCCTCGACATGAATCAGAAGGTCGCCATTTGGTTCGCTTCGCATTCTGCAAGGAACTATCAACCATTGCTCGTGCATCTGAACAATTGCGAGCATGGGCATGAAAGTCGCAGTAATTCAAGTTGACACTGTGTGGGAAGACAGAGAAGTGAATTTCGCTCAGATAGCACCCCTCGTCTCTACTGCCGTGGAGAACGGCGCAACATTTATTCTGCTCACAGAGATGTTCTCAACAGGTTTTGTTGTGGACCGAAGCGATATAGGCGAACCGGAAGGTGGTCCTTCGTCGCAATTCCTTTCCAAGATGGCAACGCAACACAACGTATGGATTGGTGGCAGTTGTCCTGAAGTGACCAGCGATGATCCTCGCCCTTTCAACTCCTTTGTCCTTGTAAGCCCACAGGGCAAACAACACAGGTATCACAAGATTCACCCATTCACATACGGGGGCGAAGATACCTATTTCCGCCCTGGCAATAAGTTCGTAACCGTTGATGTTGATGGAATTCGCGTGACTCTTTTTGTGTGTTACGACCTTCGTTTCGCCGACGAGTTTTGGGCAACTGCAGCGAGTACCGACGTCTATCTGGTGCCGGGCAACTGGCCAGCTTCTCGCCGGGAACACTGGATGGCATTATTGCGAGCACGAGCCATTGAGAATCAAGCTTTTGTAATTGGCTGCAATCGCGTAGGCACAGGTGGTGGTTTGAATTACGCCGGCGATAGTCGCGTGGTTAACCCGCTGGGAGAAGTAACTGCAGAGGCTG
>CALPPK020000152.1 GCA_943325435.2 Bifidobacterium breve | reverse complement strand
GCAGACCGTAATCGTTGAGCGCATCACCATCGAGCGCATAGGGGCTGATACCAAGCACAGCACAAATCACGGGGGCAAAAGCAGCTACGAAGAGGTAAAAGACAATTACCCCAAGAGCAACGCGAGCAAACTTGTCTCTCGACAGTCTCGCCCAAGCAAGCTCTCGCGGAGATTTACTGACAATCGATTCTGCAACGGACACAACGGTGCCATCTTCACGAACAGAATCGAATGTTGAGGTCATTGTGCCTCTTCGTGCAAACGGTATTGAACAATGCGTGCGAACTCATCCGGGTCGAGGCTTGCGCCGCCAACCAATGCACCATCGATATCAGTTTGCCTCATTAACTCAGCGATGTTAGCGGCCTTCACAGAACCGCCGTACTGAATGCGAGTAGCCGCTGCAGTCTCTGCACCAAACAACACACCGATTTCTTGGCGAATGGCATGGCACACTTCTTGCGCATCTGCGGTTGTCGCGGTCTTGCCGGTTCCGATAGCCCAAATAGGTTCGTAGGCAACGACGAGTGTTGCAGCTTGTTCTGGCGTTACCTTTGCAAGTCCTGCACGCAGTTGGCCGAGAACCTTTTCCAGAGTCCGTTCAGCCTCACGTTCAGCCAAAGTTTCGCCAACGCACAGAATTGGGATCATCTTGTTCGCAAGAATTGCGGAAACCTTTTTTTGCACCATTTCATCAGTCTCGGCAAACAATTCCCGACGCTCGCTATGGCCACAGATCACATACTTAACACCTAATTTTGCGAGAAAAGCAGGCGCCACTTCACCGGTAAATGCACCCTTGTCTTCGAAATAACAATGTTGCGCGCCGAGTAGAAACTTCAAGTCGTCAGCGTCGATCAGTGTTTGAACACTTCGGATATCTGTAAATGGAGCGTGAATGCTTACGTCAACGCTTGCGAAATCATCTTTACCAACCAGATACGCCAACTTCTGAAGGCACTGAATTGCTTCGTAGTGATTTTGGTTCATCTTCCAGTTACCACTAATCAGTGGTCTACGTGAATTATTTGACATTTGGGGCGCCTCTCAGTGCTGCCAAGCCAGGCAAGTCGCCCAACTCAAGAAGTTCTAATGATGCTCCACCTCCGGTGGATACATGGTCGATCTGGTCGTCAAGATCAAATGTTGCTAGCGCTGCTGCACTGTCGCCGCCACCCACAACAGTGAAGGCTTTCGTTGCGGCCATGGCCTCTGCAACAGTACGAGTTCCGGCTGCAAATCGATCATCTTCGAACATGCCCATTGGTCCATTCCAAAAGACAGTACGAGCATCCATGATCACATCTGTGAATGCTCCGGCAGTTCCGGGACCAATATCTAATCCTTTTGCGCCATCTGGAAGACGGACACCGTAAGAAGCAAATTGACCGCTGGCATCTAATCCGTTGATGTCCTCTGGCAGGTAAATCGGTTTCGAGTTCTCAAGGAGTTTCTTGCAAGTAGCAATCTGATCCAGTTCGCACAAAGAATCACCGACTGGGTACCCCTTAGCGGCGAGGAACGTAAAGCACATTCCTCCACCTATCACTAATGAATCCACAACGCGCAATAGGGCTTCAATCACACCAATCTTGTCGCTTACTTTTGCACCGCCGAGCACCGCTACGAAAGGACGCTTAGGAGACTCGCGCAATGAACCCAAGATCTCAACTTCACGTTCCAGAAGTCGACCGGCTGCTGAAGGCAAAGAGCGTGGAGGCCCAACGATTGATGCATGAGAACGATGTGCAGCCCCGAAAGCATCATTGACATACATGTCAATGCCCTTCACAAGGTTGGCAACGAACTCAGGAGAATTACCTTCCTCGCCCGCGTTGAACCGTAAGTTCTCAAGTAGCTCGACGCCTGGTGCCAGCTCCGCAAGCCGACGCCGAATTGGTTCCATCGAGTATTTCGCCTCAGGGCTTCCCTTCGGACGTCCTAGGTGACTGGCACAAACAACTGTGGCTCCCCTGCTTGTCAACCACTCAATGGTTGGTAGTGCTGCACGAATGCGAAAGTCATCTGATATTTCGCGTGCATCATCCGGACCGTGCATTGGAACATTGAAGTCAGTGCGAACAAGAACACGCTTTCCAGCGACATCTCCGAGGTCCTCAAGTACAGGGACACGTGCCATTTGCTATGCCTACTTTGTTACGTGCAAAGCAAGGTCAACAAGGCGGTTTGAGTAACCCCACTCGTTGTCATACCAACCGAGAACCTTCACCAAGGATCCCATGCTCATCGTCAGGTCGCTATCGAAAATGCACGAGTGCGAATTAGTCACAATGTCGCTTGAAACGATTGGGGCATCGGTGTATTCCAAGATTCCCTTGAGTGGGCCTGAAGCAGCAGCCTTGAAAGCTGCATTGATTTCCTCGACTGACGCTGGCTTCTTCAAGTTCGCGACAAAGTCTGTGATGGAACCTGTTGGAACGGGCACACGCAATGAGGTGCCATCGAGCTTGCCTTTCATTGATTCAAGAACAAGGCTTGTAGCTCTCGCTGCACCAGTGCTTGTAGGAACAATATTGATAGCAGCACCACGGGCACGACGTAGATCGCTATGAGGGCCGTCAACCAAAGATTGGTCACCCGTGTATGCGTGAATTGTGGTCATCAGACCGTTCTCTACACCGAACGCATCATCAAGGACTTTTACCATTGGCACGAAACAGTTAGTTGTGCAACTGGCATTCGAGATCACTTTATGAGTGCCGCGCTTAAAATCATTTTGATTCACGCCGTACACGATGGTTGCGTCTGCACCATTAGATGGTGCACTGACAATCACCAACGGGGCTCCACCTTCGAGATGCATTGCAGCTTTGTCGCGATCAGTGAAAATTCCGGTTGATTCAATAACCAGATCAACGCCCAACGCACCCCATGGCAAAGCCTTTGGGTCACGCTCAGTGAGTACCTTCAGAACCTTTCCATCAATGCTGATTCCACCATCGACTGCCTCGATGGTGTTCGGAAGAACGCCAAGAACTGAGTCATACTTCAGAAGATGAGCCATTGTCTTGAGTGATCCAAGATCATTGACTGCGACAATCTCGATATCAGCATCCCGGGCTGCAATTGCCCGAAAGAAGTTACGGCCGATACGACCAAATCCGTTAATACCAACGCGTACAGTCACAATGTGGTCCTTTCACCAAGAAGCGTGGGGTCCACACGAGGTGAACCGCCTCAACACCTTAGTTCGCCACCCTCGCACGACGGGTGCCCGCTCTTGTTGCGGACTATCTAGAGGCTGATATCTCGGTGGGTGACGCGCAATTTGTAGCCCATACCCGCGATTCGTTCTGCAATGTGCCCTGCCAGAGCTACGGATCGGTGCCTGCCGCCAGTGCATCCGATTCCGATGGTCAGATAGCTTCTGCCCTCCTGCACATAGGCCGGCAGAATCAACTCGAGGAGACTATTAACTCTCTCGGAAAAATCTCCTGCCAAGGGCGAGCTCAACACGTAGTCCTTCACCGGTTGATCAAGGCCGCTGAGAGGTCGCAAGTTTTCGTCCCAGTGTGGATTTGGCAAGAAACGAACGTCAAGAATCATGTCAACATCGATTGGCACCCCATGCTTGAAGCCGAACGACATCACCGACACCTGAAGAGAATCCATAATGTCCTCTGTACCGAACAGAGATAACAATTGACTCTTCAACTGATGAACATTAAGACCAGTCGTATCAATAACGATGTCAGCAGCAGCCTTCACCTCGCCGATAGCGCCACGTTCACGTTCGATAACTTCCTCGAGCCCAAGGCTTCCGTCACTTAACGGATGTTTACGGCGCGTGGCCTCATAGCGACGAACCAATTCACGAGTGGTGGCTTCCAAAAAGACAATCCGAACTCTGTGCCCTTCTGCACGAAGGGTCTCAATGGCGCCCAGAATGCCTGCTTGCTGACGTGCGTTTCCTACGACCAAGCAGAGCTTGCTGATTTCACCACCAGCTTGACCGGAAAGCTCAACGACCTTGTCAATCAATACAACCGGCAAGTTGTCAACAACAAACCAGCCCATGTCTTCCAAGCTGTCCGCAGCTTGGGAACGGCCACCACCTGAGAGTCCCGTTACAACGAGGATGTCGGTCATATTCGAAGGCTACAGGCTGGAAGTTATTGCTTTGTTGAACGCAGGTACAACAAACGTGGAACGGTGTGGGCCAATGCATACTCAGGCGCTCGCGCCAGAAAACCCGCAGGTGGTGACGGTTCCACCATGCGTTCGAGACTCATACCGTTTGCAAGTAGAGCATTGACATACCGGCTGAGGGGCCTGTGTATGAATCTGATGTACACATCCTTCTCTACTTCCTCAATCGATTCAGTCTCGACGAGGTATGGGCCTATTCGCCAATACTGCTCTGGTGGGTCAATGATGTGGTCGTCTATCCAGCCACTCCCAGGGGTCTGCAGCAACGGATGATTCAGAAAGAAGCTGAATTGGCCATTCGGTTTTAACACCCGTGCTACTTCGGTCATTGCTTCGTCCATCTGATCAATATGTTCAAAGACCAAACACGCAACAACAGCGTCAAACGACTCATCATCGGCCGGAATCTTTGTAGCGCCGCCGAGAAGATACTGCGGCCCTCCGCCCCTTTTTATCGCAACATCAATATGCAATTGTGTTGGGTCAACGCCAAGAACCTCTGAGCCCTGTGCCGCCAACGCCCGAGCTATTTGACCATCGCCACAACCAAGGTCAAGAATCTTGTGACGACCAGCTAGTTCTTCGACGGCAAGCGGAATAATCTGCTCGACATATTCAGGGTCAGCACCATCAGTGAAACCATCGATCCACCATTGGGCATGTTCATCCCATAAACCGTTGTCACTCATGTCTACACACTAGATGTC
>CALPPK020000151.1 GCA_943325435.2 Bifidobacterium breve | reverse complement strand
TATAGACCTGTGGTCTTCCACATGGTCCCGTGGTGAAGCTGGAGTTCACGCCGGCCTGTCAAGCCGGAGGTCGCGGGTTCGAGTCCCGTCGGGACCGCCATCTTTGGCGGTATTACCGTCATAGAGATGGTGGCAATAGCCATCATCACCAGGTTCGGCTTAGGCCGAATCGCCAATGGTCGAGTAGCTCAGTTGGCAGAGCACACGCCTGAAAAGCGTGGGGTCACCGGATCGACGCCGGTCTCGACCACCATTTGTGTGGCGCTTATGCGCATTCTTTTACTTCGCGTCGTCGCGAAGTCGTACCAAGGTTTCTTGCGCCACTGTTGCAACATGTGTTCCGTCTTGTGCAAACACATACCCGAACGCAAGTCCTCGGCCGTTGAGATACGCATGGCAATTCATTTCGTACAAATGCCATTGGCTTGCGTCAACATCTCTGTGAAACCAAATGGTGTGGTCGAGACTTGCAGAAAAAAACGCGTTCTCCGTATTCCATTTTGCACGCAACTCAGGAACTGCACGAATAACTGCACCTGTTGGCAAGTCATCTGACAAGTACGCCAACGCACATCGTTGTAGAAGTTGATTACTGCCGAAGTCTTCTGTTGTGCGATACCACGCCATCAAACGACCAGCACCATCTCTTCCATCTGCAGACACAAAGTCCATGGGAATATCGCGTTGTTCGAAATACTCAGACCATGTGTCCGCTGCAGGCAAAGAATCTGGCAACGGAATATTCGACGGCATTGACACAACAGTTACTTCTGGAGAATTCTCTGGCGCCTGGTAACTGGCTTCAAGATTCAAGATGGCACCGTTTGCTTGACGCGCAACAACACGACGTGTCACGAAACTGCGACCGTTACGGATGCGATCCACTTCGTAACGAACTGTCTCTGTGTTGTCACCACGACGAATGAAATATGCGCGTAGTGAATGTGGCAGGAAATCGCCTTCCACAGTTTGTGATGCTGCATTCAATGCTTGCGTCACAATGTGGCCGCCATAGAGACCACCCCATGGGTATGGGTGACCGTCTCCTACAAAAACATCACCGCCGTGCGGCGTGACTTCAAAAAGTTGTGTCAGTTTCACTTGACGCGAATAATGACAAGAACGTCTTCAGTGATATGGCTTTCGATTTCAAAATCGCCGGCCTTGTCTGCCGTAAAAGAAATAATGCTGACTTGACCCATTTTGGTTTCACCAGGCGAGAGGTCGTATCCGTGCAGGTGGAATTCATCATCGGCATTTGGATTAGACAATGTCACTTGCACATTTGCACCAAGTGTTACTTCTTCAATGCGGTCTGGAGAAGAGTCAGTTCCAACGACGACTGAAATTTCTGTCGGTGCAGCCATTTTTGAGTTACTTGGGTTTGTCGGTGACGCCGCGTTTGGCATTGTGGTGTCTGTGGCGGAATCACTGCTGGAACAAGCGCCAAGTGACGCCACCAATGCGATCGGCAATACAACTCTAAAAAGTGTCTTCATGACTCCATTGTTTCATACGGAGACGAAAACAGAACTTCTATGACCCGAAGGCGTACCCAAGATCTGGAGCAGTGAGAAGAGGTACGTAAGGAATGCCTGCCTCTTCGGCCATTGCTGCGCACGTGCCACCTCGGTCAACAATCACGGTAATGAAGACTGGAATAGCGCCGAACTCTCGCACTGCCTCGACAGCTTCGAAAATACTGGTGCCACGAGTCACCGTGTCTTCGGTGATGATGACACGATCACCCACTTGCAAGGCGCCTGCAATCCGACCCTTCATGCCATGGTCTTTTTCTTCTTTGCGCACGCTGAAACTACGAAGAGACATTCCTTTGGTAGCAGCCACTGCAGCAATGCCATATGCAACAGGGTCTGCGCCCATAGTCAGACCACCTATTGCTTGAGCGTCAGTAGGGAAAAGTTCTAAAGCGGCTTCTGCAACTGCCAGTACACCGTCTGGCCGACACATTGTTTGTTTTGTATCGAGAAACCATTCGCTCTTGCGCCCCGACTTCAAGGTGAAGTCGCCTGTTTTCAACGAATACTGAAATACATGGTCACGCAAAGTTGCCAACACAGGTGACAACGCCGGCAATCCATCTGGTGTGTGTTCAAACTTTTGCGACATTGAAATTGACCCTACTTCTCTTGCACACTGCAAGTACCTCTGTCTTCTCTACTAAATATAGTTTTATGACACAACTCCCAATTGTAATCGGCATCAATTGTGCCATTACCCTGAGATTCACCCCCTATGCCAACTAAAAAAAGTACTCCGAAGAAAAAAGCAAAAGCCGCCACACCGCGCATGTCTAAGACACACAAAGATGCATTGGCTAACGGCCGTGTAGAAGGTCGTGTCATTCGTGAGTATCTCGAAATAGTTGAAGCAACAAAACCACGTCGCGGCCGCCGCCGTACAGCTGAATCGATTGCACAACGTCTCGCTGTTATTGCCGCAGAACTAAAGACAACAGACCCGGTGACAAAGGTGCGTTTGATTCAAGAACGTCTCGACTTGCGCACCGAACTTGCTTCCATGAAATCAAAAAGTGAAGTTGCAACGGCTGAAGCAAGATTTATCAAGGTAGCTGCATCATTTAGCGAACGTAATGAAATCACATTTGATGCATGGCGCGAATTTGGCGTTACTGCAGCTGTACTGAAAAAAGCAGGAATTACTCGCTAATTGGCGAGTAGCGCATCTATTGCGCGACCGGCGTGTCGTAATACGCGGTTCAGATCAAATGCTGCAGCAAGTTGTGCTTGTGTGAGTTTCACCTGTGCATCAGCAGCAAGAACTTGTTGAAACGATGTTTGCGTTTGTATTGCAGTAGCAGCGGCGGCTTGCACAATCCGATACGCATCATCACGAGTCATACCGTGTTCAACAAGTGCCAACAGCACGGACTGTGAAAACACAACACCGTGCAACGCGTTCAGATTTTTTGTCATCTGTTCTGCATCAACTTCAAGATTCTCTAGCAAGCGAACCATTCGACGCGTCATGTACAGCACAAGCGAAGTGGAGTCTGGAAGAACAATTCGTTCAGCAGATGAATGAGAAATATCGCGTTCGTGCCACAGCGCTACGTCTTGCAGACCTACTTGTGCATTTGCGCGCAAGACGCGCGACAGCCCCGTGATGGTCTCAGCTGAAATGGGGTTGCGCTTATGTGGCATGGCGCTTGAACCTTTTTGGCCCTTGGCAAACCCTTCGCGTACCTCATTCACCTCGGTGCGTTGAAGGTGACGAAGTTCTACGGCGATGGACTCAAGCGTGGTTCCCACTGATGCGCATGCATACAAATACTCAGCATGGCGATCTCGGGCAACAACTTGCGTGGCAGGAACAGGGACAAGCGACAGGCGCTGACCCACTTGTGCTTCCACTTCAGGTTCAATGTTTGAATACGTACCCACAGCGCCGGACAACTTGCATACAGCGATGCCTGTTCTGGCCGCAAGAATTCGTTTGCGATCGCGTTGCAACTGAGCACCCCACAAAGCAACCTTTGCGCCAAATGTTGTGGGCTCAGCATGCACGCCATGTGTGCGGCCAATCATTGCCGTATTGCGATGCAGTACCGCCATGTTGGTGACAACGTCAATGAGTTCGTTGAGTGCATCATGGATAAGCGTCGCACCATCGCGCAAGGCCCAACAGAGGCCGGTATCTACAACATCAGTGCTGGTGAGCCCGTAGTGAATCCATGAACCAGCTGGCGCACCAATGCGTTGCTGCAAAACATCTACGAAGGCAGCAACGTCATGATTCGTGATTGCTTCACGCGCTTCCACTTCTGCCACAAATGCGGCATCAATCACCGGAGCATTACGACGACATTCCTCTGCGACACTTTTAGGAACAACACCACTTGATGCCAATGCATCAGTGACGGACAACTCGATCTCGAGCCACCGTGCCATTTTCGCTTCTTCAGAAAAGAGCGCATCAGTTTCAGGAGTGGAATACCGCTTAATCATTAACGCACCACCATTGCATCTCGCGACGGCCCAGTGCCCACCATTGTGACGGGGATGCCAGTTTCGCGTTCCACAATTGCTACCAGTGCTTGTGCGCTTGCAGGTAGTGCATCAAATGATGTGATGCCTTCGGTGCTGCACTTCCAACCTGGCAATGTTTCATACACAGGTTCTACTTGCGCCAAACGTTCCACAGTGTCTGGATAGTTCTTCACAACTTCGCCGTTGATGCGATACCCGACACATACTTTGACTTCATCGAAAGTATCCAACACATCGAGTTTGGTCATTGCAAATTCAGTCAATGAATTCAACCTCATTGCATGGCGCAACATGACAGTGTCGAGCCAACCACAACGACGACGACGCCCAGTGACAGTGCCAAACTCGCGACCAATTTCAACCAACGCTTCACCCAAAGCATCAGTGAGTTCTGATGGGAACGGCCCCATACCAACGCGTGTTGTGTATGCCTTTGCAATTCCTACAACGCGATCAATGTGACGCGGCCCAAGACCACTACCTACCGCTGCTCCACCTGAAGTGGGATTTGAAGAAGTAACAAATGGATATGTTCCATGATCGACATCGAGGAATGTTGCTTGTGCGCCTTCAAGCAAAATGTTCTCGCCTCGCTCGCGCGCATCGTGCAACAAGTTCACTGTGTCTGCAACATATGGAGCCAAGCGCGCCGCATACGCAACGAACTCGCTCACCACTTGTTCAACATCGAATGTGTCGCCACCGATGTCGCTTACTTCACGCCGCGCTGCAATCGCACGTTCACGAACCTTTGCTTCAAATGTTTGTGCGTTTAAGACTTCACCAACACGAATACCTGAACGTTTCACTTTGTCTACGTAGGCCGGTCCAATGCCTTTGAGCGTT
>CALPPK020000150.1 GCA_943325435.2 Bifidobacterium breve | reverse complement strand
GCGGTGGCCTACCAAGTTGCAGATTCCATTGGCCAAATCACCGATGCGACAATTACGCCGCAAGTCAGTGCGCCTCCGCTGCCCACTGCGACCCCTGACGCAATTACAACCGCTCACGACACCAACCAAACTTATACACCAACAAGTAATGACACTCCGGGTGCATCTGGCGCTCCGTTCGTCGCGACAACAGTGAAGTTGTGTGGAGTTAGTCCGGTAGAAACTCCGAATAACTGCACGCAGACTGCGCTGACAGTTACGGGCGAGGGCACGTACACAGTTGACCCAACTACGGGTGTTGTTACGTTTGATCCGTTGCCAAGTTTCAAGGGAACAGTTGCGACTGTTGTCGCGTACCAAGCCACTGACACGTTGGGACGCGTTGCGAACTCAACGATTACTCCGACTGTTACTCCTCCGACGGCGCCTACTGCATCACCTGAGACAAAGTCAGTTCTTCCGGGCGGCACAATTACTTTCACAACCATCACTGGCGATTCTGGCCTTGCAACAGGTACCGGACTTGCAACTACTGGTGCTACCGCTACCTGTTTGGTGAACACCTCAGTGACACCGAATACCTGTGGCACCGGATTGACTAACAGCGATGGCACATGGTCAATCGACCAAGCAACGGGCATTGTCACCTTTGTAGCCAATAATCCATTGGCAGAAGGTACGAAAACTGCCGTGACGTATCGCGTTACTGACGTAACAGGGCAAACCGCAACAAGCACATTGACCCCAATTGTTCCACCGCCGCCAGCAGCAACGAATGACACCTCTCTCGGGGCGTATGACACGAACCAATTAATCAACCCGTTGACAAACGACAGTGCTGGTGCCGTAAGTGCTCCGCTTGTTGCAACGACTGTGAAGTTGTGCGGTATTAGTCCTGCACAAACTCCGAATTCGTGTGACAA
Organism: Bifidobacterium breve; assembly: GCA_943325435.2. The sequence goes on along the minus strand of CALPPK020000150.1, from coordinate 3,962 downwards.
GACAACGCTTACTGTTCCTGGTGAGGGTACCTACACCGTCAATCCTGTAACAGGTGTTGTCACGTTCGATCCGTTGCCAACATTTACAGGCACTGTTGCTACACCAGTTCGATATCAAGTCACTGATGCAGTGGGCAGAACAGTTAATGCGACAATCACGCCGACTGTGACACCTCCGCCGGTTCCTACCGCTATGCCGAATACTGGCCGTGGCGCGTATGACACGAATCAAACCGTCAATCCAGTCACTAATGACACACCAGGAGCTCCGACTGCAACGTTTGTTGCAACGACTGTGAAGTTGTGCGGTATTAGTCCTGCACAAACTCCGAATTCGTGTGACAAGACTTCGTTGACCGTTCCTGGTGAGGGTACGTACACCGTTGACCCTGCAACGGGTGTTGTGACGTTTGATCCGTTGCCGACATTTACTGGTACTGCGACTCCAGTTGTGTATCAAGTAACAGACATTCTGAATCGCACGGTGTCGTCCACAATTACTTTGACTGTTGATCCACCACCAGCGCCTGTGGCGACACCTGAGACGAAGCTTGTACTGCCAGGATCATCTGTTGCCTTCACAACAATCACTGGTTCTTCTGGTTTGGCCACGGGTACTGGTCTTGCTACAACTGGAGCAACCGCTACATGTCTGTTCACTCCTGGTACCACTACATGTGATGCAGATAACTCGGTAACAATCACTGGTGAAGGCACATATGTGCTCGATCCTGCGACCGGCATCGTGACATTTACCGCACTTAGTTCTGCGTTGTCAGGCACAAAGCCGGCGATTACATATCGCGTGACGGACATTGTTGGCCAGACCGCAACAAGCACGTTGACTCCGATTATTCCTGCCCCACCTGCGGCTACGAACGATGTTTCATCTGGACCGTATGACACGAATCAAGACATCAGTCCGCTGGCTAATGATTCATTTAGTTCACTGACTCCGGCTGTAAAGGCGTCTCTGAAACTGTGCGGCCTTGACCCACTGCAAACACCAAATAGTTGCGATAAGACTTCACTTGTTGTACCCAACGAAGGTACATACACCGTGAACTCAACAACGGGTGTTGTTACATTTGATCCGCTGCCTTCGTTTACGGGCACTGTTGCGACACCACCTACGTATCAAGTGGCTGACAGTGTGGGCCGTTACGTCAATGCGACAATCACGCCGACAGTTTCAGCCCCTGACGCACCTACTGCGAAACCAGAAACCAAGTTGGTACTTCCTGGCGCAACTATTTCGTTCACAACAACAACTGGCGCCTCTGGCCTTGCAACAGGAACTGGGCTTGCAACTTCAGGCCCAACTGCAACGTGTTTGTTTACACCTGGCACCACAACATGTGATGCCGATAACTCAGTCACGATTGTGGGTGAAGGTACATATGTGCTCGACCCCACTACTGGAATAGTCATGTTTACCGCTTCAGCCACGATCATGCCTGGCACAAAGACTCCGATTACGTATCGCGTCACTGATGGTCTTGGCCAGACCGCAACGAGCACGTTGACTCCGATCGTGCCTGCACCACCATCGGCAACAAATGATGCAATTTCAGATGCGTATGACACGAATCAGAAGTACACACCACTTGCTAACGACTCCTTCAGTTCACTTGCTCCTGTTTCAAAAATCACATTGAAGTTGTGTGGTGTAGAGCCAGTTCAAAAACCAAACGATTGCACTAAAACTGTCGTGACGGTTCCAAATGAAGGAACATACACATTGAATGCTGACGGCACTGTGACGTTTGATCCGCTACCAACGTTCTCTGGCACTGCAACACCAGTTGTGTATCAAGTAGCAGACAGTCTTGGGCGCTTTGTTAATGCAACAATTACCCCGACAGTGGCCGCGCCTCCTGTTCCTGCTGCGACGCTCGATACTGGTAAAGCAAAACAAGGTTCAAAAATTACTTTGTCACCGTGGTTGAATGACGATGGTGGAACTATTGATAGCACCGGTGAAAAGTTGGCGCTTGTGCCGTCCAGTGTCCGTTTGTGTGGAACTACGACATTGGAAAAAATGGATACAGCGGGAACAACTGGTCAGAACGTCAAGTGTTCACTCACCAAACTGAAGACCGCTGATGGTACGTACACCGTTGACGTGAAGACAGGCAAAGTGTCGTTTGTTCATAAGAAGGGCTTCTCGGGAACCGTAACGGAACCTGTGAAATATTCGATCGCTAACTCCTTCAAGGGCGAAGCTGGCCCTGGAATCGCAACTGGGGTGTTGATACCGACCATTATTCCGACATCAGTGCCGTCGGTAACCCTGGGTGACAAGGTGTGGCGTGACCTTAACGGTGACGGATACCAAGGCCCTGGCGACGGCGGCATCGCTGGCGTGACGGTGAAGTTGTTGACGGTGAAAGGCAAACCAGTCAGGGACCTCTTCGGCAAGATGGTGAAGCCGGTCGTATCGGATGTAAATGGTGCATTCCGCTTTACTGGTCTGCCAGGTGGGCGATACAAGTTGATCGTGACCTACCCGGAGAACTTCCGTCCCACCATCCCAGATCGTCCTGGTCGCGAAAAGAACTCGTCAACCACGCAGGCCATAACGAAGGTTATGAAGATTGGTCAATCTGACCTGTCACTTGACTTCGGTATGGTGCCAAAGATGACCTCTGGACTCGCTCATACGATGTAACCAGGCGCTTCGGGGGCACTTTCCGTGGCCAGAAGTGAATTCATCGGGGTGTCAAGAGCCCCGTTGGGTAAGGTTTCCTTCGTGATTCTGTCTGACCGTGACCTCCGTACCGAACTGGCCGCTGGCCGTATCATCATCGAGCCTTTCGATGAGGCGTGCGTGCAGCCAAGCAGTATCGACATCAAGGTGCACAACCTGTTCCGGGTGTTTCGTAATCACACCGCTGGCATCATTGATGTGAAGAAGGACATGACCGACCTCACCGAACTGGTGGACATTCCTCTTGATGGCGTCTTCATTTTGCACCCAGGCGAATTCGTCCTTGGTTCCACTCTTGAGCGCGTTGCGGTACCGAACGATTTGGTGGCACGCGTGGAAGGTAAGAGCTCACTTGGTCGCCTTGGCCTCCTTATTCATTCCACCGCTGGTTTTATTGATGCTGGCTTCGATGGTCACGTCACGCTGGAATTGGCGAATGTCGCAAACCTTCCGATCACGTTGTACCCAGGTATGAAGATTGGCCAAATCAGTTTCATGAAGATGACATCACCAGCTGAGAAACCATACGGTTCTGGCGCCAAGGGTTCGAAGTATCAAGGACAACGCGGCCCAACTCCGTCGCGTTATTTTGAGAATTTTCAGTAATGACTCCGAATGACATCAAGCAGTCAGACAAGCTTGAACACGTTCTCTACGACATTCGTGGGCCTGTGCTGGAAGAAGCAAAGCGTGTAGAGGAACAAGGCCACCGAATTACCAATCTAAACATTGGTAACCCTGCGCCATTTGGTTTTGAAGCACCACCTGAAATTCTGGTTGATGTTATTCGTAACTTGCAGGAATCGCAGGGCTATTCCGATTCGCAAGGTATTCGTTCTGCACGAACTGCAGTTGTGCAGCATTACCAAACAAAAGGTATTGACATCACAGACCCTGATGACATTTGGTTAGGTAATGGAGTCAGCGAACTCATTCAGTTGTCATTGAATGCATTGCTTAATGGCGGCGATGAAGTTCTGATTCCTGCACCCGATTATCCGTTGTGGACTGCATCAACAAGTCTTGCTGGCGGTACACCAGTGCATTACTTATGTGACGAAGACAATGAATGGAATCCGAATCTTGACGACATTCGTTCGAAGATTACGAAAAAGACCCGTGCCATTGTTGTTATCAACCCGAACAACCCAACGGGCGCTGTGTACAGCAAGAAGATCTTGCGCGAAATTGCTGACCTTGCGATTGAACACAACCTCGTTGTGTTCGCTGACGAAATCTACGACAAGATTCT
>CALPPK020000149.1 GCA_943325435.2 Bifidobacterium breve | reverse complement strand
TCGCTCACGACCCCACCGTAGCGTGCTCGAGACTGATGGCGTACTGCTCAATTGGCGCACAGGTGCAGACAAGATTTCGGTCGCCATACGCTGCATCGATTCGAGACACGGGAGGGTAGTACCCTCGCGATCTGAGATGAGCAAGCGGATAAAGTGCAGATGCTCTGCTGTACGAGCGGTTCCAATCTCCTGCAATATCTTCAACAGTGTGTGGAGCGTGGTGCAGAACGGATTCTTCTGCAGTGATTTTTCCGGATAAAACCATTTCAATCTCGCGTCGAATACTGATCATTGCATCGCAGAAACGGTCCACTTCTGCGAGAGATTCGCTTTCTGTTGGTTCAACCATCAGGGTATTCGCTACGGGAAAGCTCATGGTTGGCGCATGAAGCCCGTAGTCCATTAGACGTTTTGCTACATCGTCAATTGAGATGCCAGAACCTTTAATGACATCTCCAACATTCAGGATGCACTCGTGAGCAATGGTGTTGTTTGCTCCGGTGTACAGCACTGGGTACGAAGAATTAAGGCGGTGTGCAACATAATTTGCAGACAGGATTGCATCACTTGTGGCCTGCAGTAAGCCATCCGCACTCATCATGGAGATGTACACCCAAGGGATGGCGCAAATGCTCGCAGAACCGAAGTTCGCTGCTGACACAGGACCAACACCATTCGATGGCTTTAGTGGGTCACTTGGTAGGAAAGGTATGAGATGACTACGAACTGCAACCGGGCCGACACCTGGCCCACCACCTCCGTGTGGAATGCAGAATGTCTTATGAAGGTTGAGGTGGCTTACGTCGGCTCCAAATTTTCCGGGTTGTGCTGTGCCTACTAACGCATTGAGGTTTGCACCGTCGACATATACCTGTCCACCGTGAGAATGAATAATCTCGCAAATATCAGAAATAGCTTCCTCAAATACTCCGTGTGTAGAGGGGTACGTGACCATGATGGCTGCAAGTTTGTCGCCAGCTAGTTCAGCTTTGTTGGTCAAATCTGCAACGTCAACGTTGCCGTTGTCGTCGCATGCAACAACAACTACTGACATGCCAGCCATAACTGCACTTGCGGCGTTCGTTCCGTGAGCACTAGAGGGGATAAGGCATATCGTGCGTTGCATATCTCCGCGAGAACGGTGATACGCACGAATTGCCATGAGTCCCGCGAACTCGCCTTGGCTGCCTGCGTTTGGTTGAAGACTTACTGCGTCGTAGCCCGTAATCTCCACCAGCATTGCTTCCAGTTCGGCCAAGACTGTACGAATGCCAACAGATTCATCAGCTGGTGCATACGGATGCAGAGATGAAAACTCTGGCCAGGTAACTGGTTCCATCTCGGTCGTCGCGTTTAGTTTCATAGTGCAGGAACCAAGCGGAATCATTGTGCGATCAAGAGCTAGGTCTTTATCCGCTAAACCGCGAAGGTATCGAAGCATTTCGTGCTCTGTGTGATATTTGTGAAAGACCGATTGCTTCAAGTAGACGTCCGTGCGGAAGTGATCACTTGTAGCTGTTTCTTTTGTTGCTTCAATGTGTTCAACATCAATTGATTTGAGTAGTGCCTTGAGAACATCAGCGGTTGTTGTTTCGTCGACACTTATGGAAAAAGCTGTCTCAGAGATCTGGCGCATGTTGAAGCCGGCTGTCCGCGCCCGATCTATGAATGTAGTTGCATCTTTGGCTTCACAAGTGACGGTGTCAAAGAACGCGTCGTGACGTATTTTCATTCCAGCTTTAGCGAGAGACGCTGCAATTGTTAGAGCATGCGAGTGGACTCTGTTGGCAATTCTTTTCAGACCGTCTGGTCCGTGCCATATTCCGTACATTCCCGCCATGTTTGCGAGCAGAACTTGAGCTGTGCAGATATTGCTCGTAGCTTTTTCGCGACGAATGTGCTGTTCGCGTGTTTGTAGTGCCAATCGAAGCGCTGGTCGACCTTCCGTATCGGTGCTTACTCCGACTAGTCGTCCTGGTAGCGCACGAGCGTGTTCATCACGAGTAGCCATGAACGCTGCGTGCGGGCCTCCGAAGCCCATTGGTACGCCAAAACGTTGTGAGGATCCAATGGCAATATCAAATCCGAGTTGTCCTGGAGGGGTGACGATTGTGCATGCGAGAAGATCTGTAACAGCAATAGAGATTGCTTTGTTCTCTCTCGCTTGTTCGGTGAGTGCGGCAAGTGTTGCTGTGGCTGGAACGACTCCATCGCTCCCTGGCATTGATACGACGACTGCAAAGTAATGCGCCGCGTCATAGGCAGAAATTTCTCCTACGTGAATTGCAATGCCGATTGGTTCTAAACGCGTGGCAAGAACGGCGAGCGTCTGGGGGTGGGTATTGCGGTCGACGAAAACAGAATCTGACTTCGACTTACTTACTCTGTGCGCCATCGTTACAGCTTCAGCGACTGCTGTCGCTTCATCTAAGAGAGAGCCATTTGCTAAGGGAAGACCGGTTAGTTCCGTCACCATGGTTTGAAAGTTAAGAATTGCTTCGAGGCGACCCTGACTGATCTCTGGCTGATACGGCGTATAGGCGGTGTACCACGCCGGATTCTCTAACACATTTCTTTTGATAACTGCAGGGGTGATGGTGTTGTAGTAACCCTGGCCAATAAACGAAGTGCGTTGAACATCGTTGGCGAACTTGGATTTAAGAACGGGAAGAACTTCTGTCTCTGTCAAGGGAGATGAGAGCGCCATCGATGTGCGAAGACGAATCGCTGAGGGGATTGTCGCATCGAGTAGTTCTTCTGAACTTTTGAATCCCACTGCGGCCAACATTGTGGCTCTGTCTGCATCATTGAGACCGAGATGACGGTGAGCAAAATGGTCCGCGTGAAATTCAGGCGTGGTGAGTGAGCGTTGGGTAGAGGTCATTAGTAATCCGATTGACTCTGTGACCCCCGCTGTCTTTTGTGCCTGAGAGTTTCGCCACCGAAATGGCTTTCCCCGTCGGCGGAGGGCAAGCCCTCTCTTTCCAGCGTTCGGCGTCTACCTGGTCCCTGTGCCTGAGAGATTCCGGGGTGGTTGCTCCTTCGGCGGTGAACCGTTTCCGGCACACACTCTCCCAAGTAGACGTTTTCTTACACCGTAGTCGGCGGGGAAGGGGAGAAGGTCATTCTGTTGAGGCGTATGAGCCACTTGTTCCTTTTTCAGAACCGACCTGTTGAACAGCCGCATCGAGATCCGTAAGGAATTCGTCAACATGGGGAGCGTGAACTGCCATAACTGTGAGATGGATGCTCGCAGGGGGAGTCTGTTTGTCCAGGAACCATCCACCCGCAATCAGGCGGTCTGCAATGGCAAATACGTCATGACGATTTGGGTCCTTTGTCCCGAATGAGAGAAGTGTTGAATCGGGGACTGCGCGCAATTCAAGATCAGGGTGGGCAGCGATGTGCTTGCTGATTCGCAGTGCAGACTCTCGAGCACTCTTGGTTACTCGTTCGTATCCATCATCTCCGAGATAATGCAATACGGACCACGATGAAGCGATGGGACCTCCAGATTTGGTGCCAAGAATTCCCGATGAGCCGTAGAAGCCACCGAGCCAATTGTCCGTCATGAATGTTTGATCGCTGCGCAAAGATTTGTTGCGGTGCAGCAACACGCCTGAGCCTTTCGACGTGTAACCGTATTTGTGAAGGTCGACTGAAATTGATGTCACTCCTTCGCATCGGAAATCCCATGGTGAAACAGGTTCACCGAGTCGTTCGAGGTAGGTGAGTGTCACGCCGCCCATACATGCATCAACGTGGCAGTTGAGGTTGCGTTGAGCAGCGATCTCAGCAATTTCAGCGATTGGGTCGACGACACCTTGTGGGTACTGAGGTGCAGAACCGACAATCAAAATTGTTTCGTCGTCACATGCATCGCGCATAGCGCTCACATTTGCTTTCCAGTCAGCGCCAACAGGTACGCGGCGACTTTCAACATCGAAGTAGTCGGCACCTTTTTCAAATGCAGCGTGAGCAGACGAGGGGAGAACCATGTTCATTCGCTTCAGATTGCGTCCCTCGCGCTCTGCGCGCTTACGAGCGGAACGCACTGCGAGCACGAGGCTCTCGGTGCCACCAGAGGTCATGAAGCCTGCTGTGGTGTCGTCGCCGTGTGTCCAGCCAGCGACAATGTCGACAACTTCTTGTTGCATTACCCGCAGAGATGGAAAGGCGCTGGTATTCAGAGCGTTCTCGCCAGAGAAGCGCCGATATGACTCTTCGGCTAGAGCCAGGACATCTGGACCAGCACTGTAGGCAAGTGTGAAACACCGGCCGTCTCGCCAGCGCACATCGTTCGTACGGATTGATTCGAGATGATCAAGAATTGCTTGCGCAGATTGTCCTGGACCGAGTTGTGCAATAGGCATACGAGCACATTAGGCGTAATGGCCGAGCGCCAATGGGGGCTTGGGTTTCGAGGCCCTGTCGTTTCTCTATCGGTGATAATTACATAACGGAGATTATGAGCGTATTGCTGGAGTCAACGAAGCGGCGGCAATCGGCTCAGCGGCCTGAATCAACCAACCAAGCATCTCCAGCAAGGATTCCTTGGGTTGGCGGGGCGACGCCAGATCTGTCTGTACGTCATTCAGTGCGCAATGCAGCACGTACATCTGGTCCTTCAGTGCGTCCAGTTCGTCTCTGGTTATCACCAGCTCATTTTCTGACAATGCAAGTTCAGATGCGCGTTGACGTGACACCCAATCCCATTGTCGACAACGCTGACTGCAGAATTCCTTTGGTCGGCCTGGACCCGTTGAAGCTGTCAATACGTGCCGGCACCAGCGACATCTCTTATCGATTCCCTGCTGCCCTGCTGTGTCCGTGGATATCGTCATGACGAAATAGTACGACAGGTAGTCTGCATCTTGTGTCATTTCCTCCCGCACCTGCACGATTC
>CALPPK020000148.1 GCA_943325435.2 Bifidobacterium breve | reverse complement strand
TCACGGTGATGTCGCTAGCGCGAAGTGAAGTACTCATGACGAGTATCCACCTTATGCGAGAGGCGGGTACATCAACGCAAAAGGAGCGGCATCACCGAAGTGACACCGCTCCTTTTGGAACAAGTATTGCTAGTTGTTACTTAGCGATTGAGAAAAGGCTCTCGGTAAGTGCTGGACCGTATGAAGATCCGGTCTGTGCTGCGATTGCAAAAATGAACAATGCTCCGCCGGCCATTGAGATGTTCTTCAAAAAGCCGATCATTTCTGTTTGCTTTGAAGCTGCATCTGCAGCCCAGAAGTCGTGCATCTTCACTGCCATGATGACAAGGAGAGCGGCGATGACAATTGCGCCAAGGTCTGCATAGACACCCAAGATGATGGAGAGCCCACCAAGGGCAAGTAGGAGACCGGAGAGCTGTACGGACAACTTCGGTGCTGGAACCTTCTTGAATTGGGCATAACCAGTCATGGCGTCTGCTTTGGTGAGGTGGTTGATGCCACTCATGATGAACATGCCAGCGAACAGGATTCGGGCAATCAATAGGACGATGTCCATAGTTGACTCACTTTCGTTTGTAGAAAATAGTTGAGAGCGCAATTATATACACAAAATGGTTGCGGACGCAACTATCTCTGAAATGCCTGTATATTCCATGTATGGCAACGAAGTGGCTATCTGCAGCTGAAATGACAGCGTGGCGTTCATTCATTGAAACTACTGGCGACCTATTGCGCGCCATCGAACACGATTTGGAGCCTTTTGGGCTCGACCTTGGTGACTATCAATTACTAGCCATGTTGTCAGAAGCGCCAGAACAACAATTGCGTATGTGTGATCTGGCTGATGCATTACGTCTTACTCGTGGCGGATTAACTCGCCGGATGGAAGGCGTTGTGAAGAAGAAGTTGGTGACGCGAGTGCAGTCATCTGAAGATGGTCGCGTGGCATTTGCGCAGATGACTGCGAAAGGCATATCTACATTGGGCGCAGTTGCACCAGAGCATGTTCAGACTGTGCGTCGATTAATGATTGACCAACTGACACCGGCTGAGGTGAAAGCGATTGGCTCTGCCTTCAGTAAGATTCGAAAAAACCTCGCTGAAGAACTGAAGTAGTTAGCCCTGAAGGGCAGCCTTCATTGCTGCCACGCCATTTGCAAGGGTGGTTCGTTCGGATTCGCTTAACACGGCATATGCCGGTGCACACAAAGCATCAGTGAGCTTTTCTGCAGCGGCCATTTGAGCATGGGTTGCATCAGTGATTGTCGGTGCGTCTTCTGGTGTGTAACCGAATGCCTGCACCATGTCTGGGCGCTTGATGTGGTGAGCGGTCTTCGTATCCAACCCTGCTGCACGTAATGCAATGAGGTGAGCTGCTCCACGGAATTCGCGAACGAGAGCCAACAACTGCATTGCACGACCTGGTGCATCAGTTGCAAGAGTCTCTGTGCGCATTGCTGCATACAAGCCGAGGCCGTCAGGGTCAGCTGCATTGTTCACCGCGTCAAGCGTTGCAACGATTGCATCAAGATTTGCCAAGCCGGTGAACTTGGCGCGACCAAGGGCTGCTGCACATTCAAGATGCGCACGTCCAGCTTTACGTGGATCACACTTTGCTTTTGCATCTTCCCAGATGCCACCAATCATTGCGGGCTTGAAATAGCCGAAGGCTGCGGCAAGGGCTGCGCCATCGCAGTCACCAAGTGGGCCGCCGCGTCCGAGAACGTAAAACTCCATGCCGCGCAGGTTGAGTTCCTTGCCAACTGCACCGGTCTCTGGGATGAAATAAAAGGCCGCACCAATCTCATTGATGATGGGGCAGGCTGTTGCGAGAAGTTCTTCATTCGTCATATGAGCGACTGTAGTGAAGGCGGCGCCACCTACGCTCATTGGGTGGATAAACGACTGCTTGAACGAATGGCCCCAGGGCTTTTTGTTCTGTTGTGGAGCACTGGCTTTATTGTTGCCCGCTACGGCACAAAAGATGCCGGGCCACTGACGTTCCTGACGTTTCGCACCGCCATTGCCTCGGTGATTCTGTTTGTGGTGTCACGGATTATTCGTGAGGCTCGATTGAGTCGCAAGCAAGTGCCTATTCAGATTGCCGTAGGCGTCGGAATTCATGCGATGTATTTGGGCGGCGTGTTTGTAGCCATTAATCATGGTCTTCCGTCTGGCATTAGTGCGCTTATTGCTGCGCTTCACCCAGTTGTTACCACCACGTTGAGCCGTGTGTTGTTGAACGAGAAGTTGTCTTCACGACAAGCCTTTGGCGTGGTTCTTGGTTGTGCCGGAGTTGTTGCGGTGGTTTTCGAGCACGGCGGTGCTGGCGGTGGTGTTACATCATTCGCGTTGTATTCAATGGCTGTTGCAGTGATCGGAATGTCTGCTGGCACATTGATACAGCGAAAGTATGCGCAAGGAACGCCGTTGTTGGCTGGAACGTCAATTCAGTATTTCGTCACAGCTGTTGTTCTGGGCATTTGTGCCGTCACCAGTGAAGGATGGCAATTCACGGTGACAACGCGCAGTGTTTTGTCACTTGCGTGGGCAGTTGGTGTTTTGTCGATTGCTGCAATCTTGATCATGCTGTGGTTGCTGCACAGGCAAGCAGCAGCACAGGTCAGCAGTTTGTTTTTCTTAACGCCAGCTTTATCAACGATTGAAGGCGCAGTGCTGTTTGGCGAGCGACTCGGTCTACTTGCAATTGCCGGATTGGCTGTTGCAGTTATAGGAGTGCGTTTCGCTACTTCTCAACAAAAGTGAGGTCTGGTCCGATGATGATCTCACCGGAGAAGAACTCAGCAGCCATTGCGTGCCACTCGGCTTCGCCGCCTGGCTGAATTGCTGGAACGAAGTGAGTGAGAACCAAAGTCTTTACGCCGCACTTCGTTGCTGTTTGCGCAGCTTGTTGCACTGTTGAGTGGTAATCGATGATGTCAAGAAAGCGCTCGCCGGTTGGAACCAATGGAGCCAATGCACGAACCTGATCTTCACGAATCACTGTTTGAACGTAGAAGTCTGCGTCTTTGCACATGCCATAGAGGCCTTCGCACGGAATGGTGTCACCAGCAAGTGCAGCAACTGTGCCGCCGTGCTCGATACGGAAACCAATTGTTGGCGCGACGGGACGATGGTCTGTTTCATGAACTGAAATTGAAACACCACCGATTGCAAAAGTGTGACCAGCTTCGATTTCGTGGACTTCCAGTTTCATTCCGCCAGCTGCACGCAGGTCTGTGTGATGTGCGAGGCGGTATCCCTCGTCTTGCGACAACATGGCAAGCAACCCGTCCACCATTTTCTTCGTGCCAATAGGGCCATAGATAGGAAGTGGTGTTGCTGCTGGTGAGGCAATCCAACGAGTGGTGATGACGTCGTTCAAATCGGAAATATGGTCGCTGTGTAAATGGGTGAGGAGAACAGCTGAGACGAATGGAGGAGGGCAACCTGCTGCAAGAAGGCGCATAACCACAGAGCGACCAGCGTCAACAAGGATGTGTTGATTGTCTGCTTGAACGAGAGTTGATGGGCCAGCGCATGTTGCACTGGGCAATGGGCTTCCGGTTCCGAGAAGGGTGATTTTCATTGGTGTCTCCGATGTAAGGGGTAGGCATGAACCTACTGCCAACGCTGTTCGGAGGAAATGAACAGAGGTTATTTCTCTGTGTTAGCGCCCTTTGGGCTTGAACATGTCGTGAATGAGTGGTTCAAAGTATGACAAGGGTGCACTGACGTATTCGGTGTCGAATGCGGGTGAGTCGTACTTTGCACAGAACTCTTCGGTGTATTCGAAGTATTCATGTCCGCGGAACTGTTCGCGTGCATTTTTGTCAAGACCGATGTGGTCCCAGAAGTAGTAGCCCTGGAAAATTCCATGGTGCTTCACCATCCACCAGTTTGCTTCTGAAGCGAACGGCTTCACGATGCCTGCTGCAATTTCCGGATGATTGAACGGCGCAAGGTTGTCGCCGATGTCGTGGATAAGTGCACACACGATGTACTCGGCGTCACGGCCGTCTTTTTCTGCGCGTGTTGCAGTTTGCAAGCAGTGCTCGAGACGATTCACAGGAAAACCGCCCTGATCAAGTTCGAGCATTTTCATTTGTTCGATAATGCGAGTGGACACCATTGCTTGAGTCTCTTGAAGACAGACCATGATGTTGGCCCATTCTTCTTTGGTTGACTCTTCAAAAGACTTGAATGTTGCGCGTGTGACCATGGTTCCCCCGAATCAGAAGTGATGAGGTGAACTTACTACCACTAAGGGCCGATGTCAGCCCCTGGAACGCACTACGGAGACCACGGTGCCGATCTTCATATTCTGAAATAGCCACTTAGCGTCGGCGACGCGCATGCGGATGCAGCCATGGGAAGAAGGCGCAACGCCGAGTGGGGTAGGAAATGGAATCTCACCACTCTTTGTGACTTTGTAAGGAATCCCGTGGAAGCCGATGTTTCCGCCCTCGCGACCCTTGGTGAATCGGGTCATCCACCGCATGCGTTCGTTCGGGTTTGGTGTGTAAAAAGCCTGAGCTGATTGTGAGAACACTTTGAAGGTGCCGACCGGAGTCTGGTCATCGACGCCGGTTGATGCAGGAAGTGTGGCGATGAGGCGCTTGCGATGGTTGTACACGTAGACACGTTGCTCGTCGAGAACAATGCGTGTGAAACCAATTGACGCTTTTCCACGTTGAGGGCTTGAGACACGCGGCAATGTTGATGTTGTCGTCGTTGGTGCTGGCACTGTGGTGGAGACAATTTCGGGCACCGAAGTAGGCACCGTTGTTAGTGCACTGGTATCAGGAGTGGTGGTGTCTGAGCCTTCTGCATTCACAAGTGACGTGGGTACAAGAACACACGTGACAAGAACGGTAAGGGCGATGCGAATGGGGGATTTCATCGTGAGAAAAAGGATAACTGTGAATTGAATTGC
>CALPPK020000147.1 GCA_943325435.2 Bifidobacterium breve | reverse complement strand
CGTCGCCAAGAACTTCGGCAACTGTTGCAGCATGGTTTGAGATGTGACCGAGCTGGTTTGGAAAACCTGTGATGAAGTTCGACACGGTGCGCATACCAACTGCATGGTTTGAACGACCACTGATAAGTGCCGCGCGTGTAGGTGAGCACAATGGTGTTACGTGGAAGTTGGTGAACTGCAAACCATTGGCAGCAAGCGCGTCAATGTTCGGCGTATCAATGTCGGACCCGAAGCAACCCATTTGCGCAAAACCGGTGTCATCGAGAAGCACAAGGATGACGTTTGGAGCGTCGGAGCCAGGGTGGGCTGGAGTCGCAAACCACGGCTCTGACTCCGCCAATGTGCGTCCAATTTTTCCTTCAAATCCGTAGTTCTCAGCCATGGTCTCCCCTATCACTTACGAGACACCATCTTTGCTGGCGCCTGACCCTTTATGGGGTGTCGAATCAGAATAGATGCTGTTCCTGTGGGATTATCAATGGACCCCTCACAACCCATAAGTTCAGTACGAACAAGGAGACCCCATGCACCTCGAGATCGATCGATCCAACCTTCGCAATCACCGTATTGCGGCAACTATGGCGCCCGATACGGCACCCGACGGTTCAGTGGTCCTGAAGCTTGAGCGGTTTGCGCTCACTGCAAACAACATCAGCTATGTCATGTCGGGCGACGCACTTGATTACTGGGGTTTCTTTCCCACTGAAGATGGTTGGGGTCGTCTTCCCACCATGGGCTTCGGTGTTGTCACGTCGTCTGGCGTTGCTGGCGTAAATGTTGGCGAACGGTTCTTTGGTTTCTACCCAGCCGGCGATCACCATGTGGTGCAAGCAGAAGCAATCAGTTCTGGTTTTATTGATACATCACCTCACCGCGAATCTCATGCCATGGCATACCGCAGTTTCGACAGAGTGTCACCTACAGAAACTGAAAAAGACAATGCAACTCTTGTGTTGCGCGGTCTCTTTGTTACGTCATTCCTGGCTGAAGATTTCCTGCGTGAGTCAGATTTCTTAGGAGCAACACAAGTACTTGTCACTAGCGCCTCTAGCAAGACTTCCATATCGCTTGCGCATTGCCTTCGCGAAAACTCAAACATCAGGGTCATCGCACTTACATCAGCTGCCAATGTTGACTTCACATACGGCGTCGATCTGTATCACCAAGTCATTACCTATGAAGACATCGAATCACTCGACCCTTCTGTTCCAACCGTCATTGTTGACATGGCCGGAAACGCAAGCGTTATCTCGCGCGTGCATAATCATTTTGATGACGCACTGAAGTATTCATGCCGCATTGGTGGAACACACTGGGATCAGTCAGGTTCCACAAAAGGAATTCCTGGGCCACGGCCCGAGTTCTTCTTTGCACCAAGCCAAATGGCAAAGCGCGGCAAAGAATGGGGACGAGACGTATTCAACGAGCGCATCGCTACTGCCTTGTCACTATTCCTTGATGATTCCACACGCTGGCTCACCATTGAACATTCACACGGCGCAGACGCTCTAACCGATGTCTACATGCAGTTAGTGGAAGGGCGCGTGCGCCCTGAAGCCGGCCACATTCTTTCTCTATAAATCACTACTAAAAGGAACACCACCATGTCACCAAACAAACCCACATACGGAAAAGTTGACCGTGAATACGGAATGCGTATGTTCACTACGCCTCCAGAAGAAGACGGCCCAGTGTGGATGGTTAACTTCATGAAGTACAAAGAAGAAGCCACATATGCCGATGGCTCAAGAGGTATTTCGGGTCAAGAAGCCGACGACAAGTACGCCCCGACTGAAATTCTCACTGAATTGGGCGCAGAAGTTCCGTTCTTTGGTGACGTTGTCTTGCAGCTTGCAGGAAAAGATTACAAATGGGACCGGGTTGGAGTTGTGAAATACCCCACACGTGCAGCATTTCTTGGCATGCAGAATCGTAAAGATTTCCTCGACAAGCATGAGCACAAAGAGGCCGGCATGGAATTCACATTCGTTGTCGGTTGTCAACCAGTTGAACTGGGTAGCAAGTTCCGCGTACAACCAGAATCATGGGACAGCATCGAACATGCGCCGACCGAAGAAGATGGCCCCGTCATGGTTGTGCATCTTTTGAAGTTCGTTGAAGGCGGTCGTCAGGGCAACATGGAGGAATACCAGTCAAAGGCATTCACTGTTGCTCAGAAACACGGTGGTGGAGCAGCTGCAGTATTTACTGTTGAAGGAACAATCATGGGCGATGGTCGCCAATGGGATGAGTGCCGCTTCATTGCATATCCATCAATGCGTTCATTCATGGCCGTGGTGCAAGACCCAGAGCGTCTTGAAGCACAGGGCAACCATCGTGTTGCTGCAATTGCAGATACCTACACAGTTATTGTTCGCCCCCGTAACGACACATTCACAACCCACGGCGCAATCTGATGGAAATAATGCGTACCCCCGATAGTTGCTTTGAGAATCTTCCCGATTACAACTTTGCACCGCATTACACAACCATTACGGCCGCAGATGGCACAGCACTTCGTTTTCACTTTGTAGACGAAGGCCCACGTGATGCGGCACCAATTGTGTTGATGCACGGAAACCCATCCTGGTCGTACTTACATCGACACATGATCACTGGCCTAGTTGCACTTGGTCACCGTGTTCTGTCTCTTGACCTCATGGGTCTTGGCCGATCTGACAAGCCAAACGAAGCGTCGTACTACTCACTTGCTAGCCATGTTGATTGGGTAACGAAATGGTTCGAGGCGGAAAATCTCACCAACATCACCATGTACATGCAGGACTGGGGCGGCCTCATCGGCTTAAACGTGTTGCCACACATTGCAGACAGAGTTGATCGGGTCATTGCATCGAATACCGGATTACCTGTTGGTGAAGGTGCCAATAAGGCAATGCGCGAATGGTTGGCATTTTCCAGTTCGGTTCCTGAACTTCCAATTGGGAGCCTGGTGAACGGTGGCTCAACTCGCACACTTAGTGCTGCAGAGATAGCTGCCTACAACGCGCCGTACCCTGACGGTAGTTACCAAACCAGCCCAAAGATTTTTCCAAGTCTCATTCCAGTACAACCAGAAAACCCTGGTGTTCCACAAAACAGAGAAACGTGGAAGTTCCTTGAGACATGGACAAAGCCATTCCTCACTGCTTATGGTTCAGAAGACCCGATTGCATTCAAGCCTGGTGCTCACCTTGGATTCCAAACTCGAGTGCCTGGAGCTGCAGGGCTTACACATCATGTGATTGAAGGCGCTAACCACTTCATTCAAGAAGATGCACCCGCAGAACTAGTAACCATCATTCATAACTTTGCGAAGTAAGTAGTTATGTCAACTCCAGAATTCGTACGCAGTCCTGACAACAGTTTCGCTGACCTCGCCGATTATCCATTCGCACCTAATTACTTCGACATTGATGGCTTGCGCATGCACTACATCGACGAAGGCCCTCGTGATGCACCTGTCATCTTGATGATGCACGGCATGCCTTCGTGGTCGTACTTGTATCGCCACATCATTCCCGTCATGCTGGAAGCCGGATACCGTTGTGTCGCACCTGACCACATTGGTTTCGGTAAATCAGACAAAGTAGTTGACCCTGCGTGGTACAACATTGCGCGCCACACGGCTAACACTGCTGCACTAATTCAGCATCTTGATCTCACTAACGTCACCATCATGGTGCAAGATTGGGGTGGCCCTACTGGGCTTGCGCAAGTGGCACACATGCCAGAACGTTTCTCTCGTGTATGCATTATGAATACATGGCTGCACCATGCCGAATTCGATTACTCCCCTGGCATTCGCCAATGGATCGAACAGAATTCACCTGGTGGTATTTTCCGAGACAACATCCCTGACAAGTTTCTGTGGGGCACATTGATGGCAATGGCTACCGACAGAATCTCCCCACGTGATTCATTGTTTGTTGCACTTCAAGGCGGAACACCGAACTTCGAAGGTGAAGCACTTGATGTGAAAACTGCGTACGATGCCCCATTTGTTGGGCTTGGCGAAGATGGCGTGAACGGTCCCCGACGCTTCCCTCTCAGCATTCCCCTACATGACCCCATTTCTGGAGACACAGAGAATCAGGAAAAGAACTTCGCAACGATTAACGCATTGAAGATTCCAATCCATTTCTTATGGGCGACCAACGACGACGTGTTCACGTTGGATTGGGGTAAGAAGTGGCACTCACTAATTCCTCATTCAACATTCGAAGAGATCGTTGGCGCTCGTCACTTCTTGCAAGACACGCACGGCCCTGAAATAGCCAACCGTTTACTTGCTTACATGCGGTAGCAACCGCAGATAATTACTTGGTGCCGAGGGCGCGCAAGAAATCTGGTGGAATCACGATGTCATCGCGAGTCAGTTCAGAGATATTGGATTTGCCAAGACCGAGAAGTGCTGAGTCAATGCCGCCACGCAATACATCGAGCACGTTTTCTACTCCGGCCTGACCATTAGCTGCCAATCCCCACAAGTAGGCACGGCCAATCATGACTGCACGAGCACCAAGTGCCACGGCCTTCACTACATCGCTTCCGCGACGTACTCCGCCATCGAGAACGATCTCAATTTGGCTTCCCACTGCGTCAGCGATTGCTGGCAATGCGCGAATCGGTGCCGGCGTACCGTCAAGGTTGTTTCCACCGTGGTTTGAAACAGACAATGTTGTCGCACCAAGGTCAACGACGCGCTTTGCATCATCAACACGGCTTACACCCTTCACCATGAATGGGCCACCCCACTGCTCACGAAGCCATGCAATGTCTTCCCAAGTAGGAAGTGGTGTTTGCATCCATTCGTAATATGCACCAAAGAATGTTGGTGCCTTTTCGCCAGGCTTTGCCATGTTCGGTGCACTGAGATCTGGAATACGACCTGTCTTTGCAAACGCCCACAACCATGCTGGTTTCTGAATCACTTCCGGAGCCAACTTGAT
>CALPPK020000146.1 GCA_943325435.2 Bifidobacterium breve | reverse complement strand
ATTACTACTGCAGCAAGATGTGGGTGCGTATTGTCATCATTGATGTGAATGATCTTTGCCAAATCATCATTGTCAATAATTGGGAACGGCAGAACAAGTTGACGGCAGCTATCTGGCCCAGGGGCCAACAAGTTTGCTTCTGGCCCAACACTTGTGCCAATAGCTGTTACTACTTCTTCACGAATCGCATCGAGTGGCGGGTTCGTTACCTGCGCGAACAACTGCTGGAAGTAATCAAACAACAAGCGAGAACGATCTGACAACACTGCAATTGGAGTATCTGTTCCCATGGAACCAAGAGGCTCTGTTCCGGTACGAGCAGTTGGGGCAAGAATGACCTTAAGTTCTTCTTCGGTGTACCCAAACATTTGTTGACGACGCATCACGCTGTCATTGCTGTACACCACATGCTCACGGGCAGGCAGTGACGACAATTCTGTGAGACCCTCTGTCAACCACTTCTCGTAGGGGTGTTGTGCGGCTAGGTCTGTCTTGATTTCTTCGTCGTCAACAATGCGACCAAGCAAGGTATCAACAAGGAACATCTTGCCCGGCTGCAAACGACCCTTACGAATGATGCGTGATGGTTCGACATCAAGAACGCCCGCTTCAGACGCAAGCACAACGAGGTCATCACTTGTGACCCAATAGCGGCCTGGGCGCAAACCGTTGCGGTCAAGAACAGCACCAATCAATGTGCCATCTGTGAATGCAATGTCTGCAGGGCCATCCCATGGTTCCATCAAGGAAGAATGGAAGCGATAAAAAGCACGACGAGCCGGATCCATGCTGGTGTTGTTTTCCCATGCTTCAGGAATCATCATCAACAATGCATGTGGCAACGAACGGCCTGACAAGTGCAACAGTTCCAACACTTCGTCGAAGCTTGCAGAGTCGCTCATGTCTGGTGAGCAAATAGGGAACGCACGCTCGAGACCAGGAATCATGTCGCTATCTAGCAATGCTTCACGCGTTGCCATCCAGTTGCGGTTGCCTTGCACTGTGTTGATTTCGCCGTTGTGGGCGATGTACCTATACGGATGCGCAAGTGGCCACGATGGGAACGTGTTCGTAGAGAAGCGACTGTGAACCAAAGCGAGACATGACTCCATGCGGTCATCCCACAAGTCAGGAAAGAAGTCGCCAAGTTCTGGCGTGGTGAACATTCCCTTGTACACCAAAGTGCGCGATGACAATGAGGAGAAGTATGTACGCATGTCACCCACAAGTGCAGATTCGATGCGCTTACGTGGAACAAAAATCTTGCGATCAAGGTCAATGCCCTGTGCGCCAGCAGGGTCATCAACGAAAAACTGACGAATGATTGGCATCATCGCCCGAGAAGATGCCCCGAGACAATCAGGGTTGATCGGAACATCACGCCAACCAAGTGGACGAAGTCCTTCTTCGGTCATGATTTTCTCAACTGTGGCAACAGCTGTTGCGGCACGTGTTGGATCAGCAGGCAAGAACACCAAGCCGGCTGCATACGCCCCAGCGGCTGGAAGTGAGAAATCAACGACTGCGCGCAAAAACCCATCGGGAACTTGAATCAGGATTCCGGCGCCATCACCAGTTTCTGCTTCTGCACCTGTTGCACCGCGGTGCTCCATGTTGCACAGCGCCGTGATACCAAGCGTCACAATCTCGCGACTGCGCACACCTTTAATGTTTGCCACAAAAGAGACACCGCATGCGTCGTGTTCGAAACGTGGGTCATACAGGCCGTGGGCAAGCGGGAGGTCTGGGTTCATAAGCGTTATGTCCTTACAGGAACCGTGCAAGCACGGCGGAGAATCTAAATGTGTTCTCCCGGGACAACGCTGGCCCGAGCAGAGTCAAGACTACCGAGGTAGGTAGCCCCTCACCAAGGGATTATTGGCTTACTTCGCGTCGATATAGGCAGGAGCGCGCTTTTCGAAGTCACTCATGACTGATTCACGCTGGTTATGGCCGCCAATGAGGCTGCCAATAATGCGGCGCTCGGCTGCGAACTGGGCAGCTGCGAAATCCATGGTCATGCGGTTCAGCAATTCCTTGGCCCCGCGAACTGCATCTGGACTGCGCTTGCAAATCTCAGCTGCATAAGCAAAGGCATCTTCACGAGGAGTCTCTGACAAACGAGTGACAACACCAATCTCATGTGCTTCACGACCATCAAAGATGCGAGCAGACATCACAATGTCTTTCATGATGTCTGGACGAACAAGACCTTGAAGAAGCACTGTGCCCGCCATGTCAGGTACTAATCCCCAATATGTTTCGCGCACACTGAACTTGGTGTCTGGATGTGCGAAGCGAATGTCTGCACCAAGTGCAATTTGGCAACCGCCACCAAGAGCGTGTCCGTGCACTGCAGCAATAACGGGCACTGGCACTTCTTGCCATACCCATGCTGATTGCTGACCAAGGTGCGTGATGCGGCCCTCTTGCATGTCACCAGCCGATGGTTGCTTCTCTGCTGAGTCGCGCTCACCGCCGCCCGCCATTGCGCCCATGGACGCAAGGTCAAGACCCGCACAAAACGAAGCGCCCTCGCCCGACAACACAACAACACGAATTTTCTTATTGGTCTTTAATGACTCGCCCGCATCAACAATTGCCTGAAACTGTTCGCCGTCAAGGGCATTGCGCTTATCAGCACGGTTGAACCGGACATCGGCAATGCCGTCGGATATGGAGATTGTGACTCTGTCGCTCATGCCTTCAGTTTGTCACGGCTTGGCTAGTCATTTGTTATTCGGGGCGTGGCAGACTGCGTCCTATGCATTTAAACCTTTCAGCCGATGAAGTCCTCAAAACAACCCGCAGTGTGCGCAAGCGCCTCGACTTCGATAAGCCCGTCGAGCGCGCCATTGTTGAAGAGTGCCTCGAGATTGCTCTCCAAGCTCCAACCGGATCAAACAGCCAGGGTTGGCATTGGATCATCATTGAAGATGCAGCAAAGAAGAAAGCACTTGCTGATATCTACCGCAAGAACTTCGCCCTCTACGCAAGCATGCCTGGCCGCGAGTACAAGGAAGGCGACACACGCGGCGAGCGTCAATCACTAGTACGTGACTCGGCTGGATACCTCACAGACAACTTCGAGAAGGCTCCGATGATGATGATCCCTTGCATCGATGGCCGTCTTGACAACTTGCCAGCATTTGCTGGCGCTGGCGCATGGGGTTCACTTCTTCCAGCAGTATGGAGCTTCATGCTTGCATTGCGTGAGCGTGCAATGGGTTCAGCATGGACCACTATTCACCTCATGAACGACGGTGAAAAAGAAGCAGCAGAACTTCTCGGAATTCCATATGACAAAGTCACTCAAGGTGGACTCTTCCCTATCGCGTACACAATCGGAACAGATTTCAAGCCTGCCGTTCGTGAACCACTCAGCAAGGTTCTTCACTGGGACAAGTGGTAACAGCATGGGCACCTTGGTCACGTACGCGCTGACCGATGGCGTCGCTGTCATCACTATGGATGATGGCAAAGCAAATGCAATGTCGTCCGCTTTACAAGCGGAAATTCATGCTGCTCTCGATCAGGCTGAATCTGCAGGTGTTCCGGTAGTCCTCACAGGGCGCGCCGGAATACTTTCTGCTGGTTTTGACTTGAAGACTCTTGCCGCAGGCGGTCAAGGTGCAGTTGACATGTTGAACGGTGGACTCGAACTAGCTATTCGCCTTCTCGGGTTCCCCACTCCAGTGGTCATTGCCTGCGGAGGCCATGCAATAGCGATGGGTGTGTTCATTCTTCTTAGTTCTGATTACCGCATCGGCATCAAAGGCAATTACCGATACACAGCGAACGAAGTGGCAATCGGCATGACAATGCCGTATTCCACAATTGAAATTCTTCGTCAACGTGTCACACCGGCTGCTCTTACTCGTTCGGTCTTGCTGGCTGAAGTGTTCACACCTGACAATGCAGTGGAAACCGGATTCCTCGACCTTGTAGTTGATGAAGCTGATCTGATGCCGACAGCTATTTCTTTTGCAAAGTCAACCTCTGCACTCAACGCCGGAGCACATGCTGCGAGCAAAAAACGACTTCGCGCCAGTGTTCTTGATGCAATTCGTGAAGGCCTTGTGAAAGATGCTCAAGGCTGGGCGAAACAGTTCGTTTAATCGACGAGACGTAACCCGCTTGGAGCAATTGACTGCTCTACAAACGGCAAGTCCACAACAAATTCTGTGCGATGTGCAGGAAATACGTGCCGAGATACGAGCACAGTTTTGCCTTCAACGCTTTGCGTAGTTCGTTGACAACGCAACACTGGTGAGCCGACCGGAACCTTAAGCAATGTTGCTTCATCTTGTGTTGCGGCATCTGCACCAATCGTTTGCGTTGCTCCGGCAAACGGAATATCAAGCAGTTCGTAGAACGGCGAACGTTCTACATCAGCACGAGACAAGTGTTGACCAAGTTCCGCTGCGCACCACACCGTGACAATTGCAAATGGTTCACCATCTGCAAGGTTGATACGTCGAACACGCAACACCTGTGGCGTACCCAAGGCCTTAGCCACATCAGTTGGTGCTTTTTCAAAAGCGAATTCCAAAACCTGTCGTTGCGGAGTCATGCCAGAAGCCCGCATCTGATCTTCAATGGTCGCTAAACGCGCAAGTGGTTGGCGCACGGTTTCGCCAGCAACAAACCAGCCGAATCCTTGGCGGGCATCAACTAGCCCACTGTCGCGCAACACTTCCAATGCTTTTCGAATGGTGACACGACTGACTGAAAACTCGGCAGACATGTCTGATTCACTCGGCAGCAAACGACCTGCGGCATATGCGCCAGACATCACTCGACCCTTGAGTTCTTCAGCGATTTGGTGATAGCGAATGGTGCGCACTTGTATTATAGTTGTATACATCAAGACAAAACGCAAGTACATATTTCTTGCCCTGTGAAAGGCCCACTATGACTGTTTCAGCCGGCACTCCTATTTCTCTCGTGAACGCGGTGT
>CALPPK020000145.1 GCA_943325435.2 Bifidobacterium breve | reverse complement strand
ATTCAGGGCCATGGGGTTGAAGTGGATTTCTTTGGTGAGCGAACCACGTTGCCGGCTGGCCCTGCGATGTTGGGTATCCGATCAGGCGCGGCTGTCGTTCCAGGTGCCGTGTATTTCACATCTGCAGTTGATGGTCATCATTGCGTCATTCGTCCACCCTTAGTTTTCGAAAAAGTTGGGGGACTACGAGAGCAGGTAGCTGCTGGTACTCAGGCTCTTGCTTATGAACTTGAAGGTCTTATTCGTCGCGCACCCGAACAGTGGCATTTGTTTCAGCCGAATTGGCCTAGTGATCCGGGGTATGCAGAGATGCGCGCTCGGACTATCGCTGAATGAACTGAGACACTGCGTCAAGAGCATGTGGGGCGACGGAATACCAGATCCATGTTCCGTCACGACGAGATTCAACCAACCCAGCCTCACGTAACACTTTTAGGTGATGGCTAATTGTGGGTTGGCTGCGGTCAAGCGGTTCAGTCAAATCACAGGAACATATTCCGTCGCGACCTGCACGACGAACCAGATCAAATAGCCGCAAACGTGTGGGGTCAGACAGCGCTGCAAACATGGGCGCAAGGGAAGCGGCGGCCATATCAGCGAGGGGCCCTTTCCCGAGCTGAATCTGTTTGGCATTTGTCATGACCAAATGATACATCGATACCCGTCAATGTGCAGTATATTGACGGGTATCAAAGTATCCATTCTCGGAACTTTTGATGAGAGGAATAAATGTCACGAGTACAACTTGCGCTGAATGTGGGCAATCTCAATGATGCAATCGTGTTTTACACCAAGATGTTTGGTGTAGGTCCTGCCAAAGTTCGCGAAGGGTACGCCAACTTTGCAATCGCTGATCCACCACTAAAACTGGTTCTCATCGAAGGCCACGGGGAAGCAGGAACGCTGAACCACGTGGGCGTCGAAGTAGAAGACACCGATCAGGTGGCAGCAAAAATTGAATCCGCCACAGCTATGGGAATGCCTATCGAGGTTCAGGAAAGCGAAACGTGCTGCTTTGCTGTTCAAGACAAAGTGTGGGTCAAAGGCGGCGAATTGCCGTGGGAGTGGTACACAGTTCTTGCCGATGCACCTCAGGATTCGTCTTTGAAGACCATGCCCATAATGCTCGGAGTTCCATCTACGAGTAGTTGTTGCGGGCCAGAGGGTTGCTAATGACACGGCGCGCGCTGTCTGAGTTTCTTGGCACTGCACTGTTGGTCATGGCTGTTGTCGGATCGGGCATCATGGCTCAGAATCTCACCAAGGATGTAGCACTGCAACTGTTGGCAAACGCCATTGCAACTGGCGGAGCACTTCTTGGTCTCATCACTATCTTCGGTCCTATCTCAGGCGCGTCGTTTAATCCAGTGGTTTCTCTAGTCGGTTACTTCGTTGACCGAGATTCATCGGTTGCTGTACTTGTGACTGATGTTGTCGCTCAAGTAGCCGGTGCAATCGTGGGGTGCGTTATTGCAAACATTATGTTTGCTCATCCGTTCATAGAAATGTCAACCAAAGTGAGAACAGGTGGTCCGACATGGTTTTCTGAAGTTGTTGCCACAGTTGGTTTGTTGTTGGTGATTTGGGGCGGCAAAAAGGCCGGCGCAAATGTTGCCGTACTTGTTGCAGCCTGGATTACCGGGGCGTATTGGTTTACGTCGTCAACCAGCGTTGCAAACCCAGCCGTAGGTATTGGCCGAATGTTCTCTGATTCTTTTGCAGGGATTGCGCCAGAGTCAATGCCGATGTTTGCGGTGATGCAATTACTCGGTGGCTTAATTGGATTCCTAATAATCAAAACATTGTGGGCAGGCAAGGCAACGGCTTCATGAGTGGCATTTTGTTTCTGTGCATTCACAACGCGGGCCGTTCACAGATGGCGGCTGGGTTTGCTCGCGAACTCTCTAACGGTGGCGTCACGATTTTGTCGGGTGGATCAGAACCAGCAGAATCAGTGAACCCGGTTGCAGTCGATGTGATGAATGAAGTCGGAATTGATATTTCGAAGTTTGTTCCGCAGAAATACAACGACGATTTATTGAATGCAGTTGATGTTGTTATCACTATGGGTTGTGGCGATACGTGCCCGTACATTCCGGGGAAACGTTATATCGACTGGCCACTTGATGACCCGAAAGGGAAGTCAATTGAAGATGTTCGACGCATTCGTGACGAGATTAAGGCTCACGTCACTGATCTGTTAGCTCAGTTGTAAACGTCGAACAACTGGTTGATGGCTTTTACTTGGCCACCTGTTGTTGAAGACATCACCGCAATTGGGGTAACGCCTGCATTCGCCCATTCTTCGAAACGTGCGCGTACGTGAGAAGCGGAACCGCTAATTGTGTTGTCGTCTAGCCATTTGTCGCTCATGAGTGACGGGAGAATGTCTTTGTTACCTGCCTCGATAGCGGCTTCGATCGCATCCATCTCTTCGACGTATCCGGCGGCGCGCCAATAGTTGCGATAATTGGGAAGTGAAACGTATCCAGTGAGGGTGCGTCGGTTAACTGCGCGGGCCGCTTCGACATCGTCGTCGATCACAGTCGGAATCATGTTCGCTAAGAAGAAATCATCACGAACTGCATTAGGCACTTCTGAAAGCTGTTGGGACATATGGCTCAGTGAAGCATTTGCCCAGATGGCGCCTTCGGAAATCTCCGTCGACAATTGCAACATTTTGTTACGAAGAGTTGCAAGATAAATCGGAGGCAATTGCCCGCCGAAACGCTCATTTGCGCGCATGGCTGCAACATATGACGCTGTGTCAGCGAGTGGTTTTCCTGTTTCAACTCCAAGTCGATCTGTTACTGGTCCGTGACTGACACCAAGTCCGAGGCGAAATCGTCCGTCTGACATTTCATTGATGTGCGACGCGGTGTTGGCCATTTCAACAGGGTGGCTGTAATAGATCGGTTGAATCGATGTCCAGTAGTTGATGCGTGAGGTGACATGAGCAAGTGAGACGCATAAACCCATGGTTCCGCCAAGACTCGGGCAGGCAAGGCCTGAAATTCCCTTGTTCTCGGCCTCTACGGCGAGTTCAAGGATGGCTCGTCTCTTGGTGGGCGAGGCCACGATTGAGAGGGCGGGACGGAAAGAAGCATCTACCTTAAGCATTCCCGTAACCTAGCCTGCATGTTGAGAATTGGAATAGTGAGCCCGTACAGCCTCACAATTCCTGGGGGTGTTCAGCAGCAAGTCCTTGGTCTGGCGCGCAGTTTGCGGGCAAAGGGGCACGAGGTCAGAGTGCTTGGCCCATGTGATGGGCCGCCTCCTGACGCATTCGTCACTCCGCTTGGCAACAGTCTTCCCACTGCAGTGAATGGTTCAATTGCACCACTTGCTCCTGATGCATCAGCTGCACTGCGCACTATTCGCGCATTGAACGATGAAGCCTTCGATGTCGTGCATGTACACGAACCGTTAGTTCCTGGTCCGTCGTTAACCGCGCTGTTGGTAAAGATGGCACCAGTGGTTGCCACTTTTCATTCAGCAGGGGAGTCAGCTGCGTACCGAACATTCTCTCGTCAATTGAAATGGGTAGCTTCGCGGATTGATATTCGTGTTGCGGTATCCAAAGATGCTGTTGAATTAGCTCAGCGTTACATTGGCGGCGACTACGAGGTTTTGTTTAATGGCATCGAATTGGGTGACTACTCAACGCCTTCCACGAGCCCGCGAGAGAACGCAATATTTTTTATTGGTCGACACGAAGAACGAAAGGGTCTCAGCAATTTGCTGGAAGCTCTTGCAAAACTTCCCCCAGATGTCCGTCTGTGGATTGCTTCTGACGGACCACAGACTGCAGAACTAAAGACTCGATTCGCGACCGATACACGTATTGACTGGTTGGGGCGAATTTCTGATGCAGAAAAAATTAGTCGTATGGGTCGAGCATCGGTTTTTTGCGCGCCTTCGTTACACGGAGAATCATTTGGTGTTGTGCTTCTTGAGGCGATGGCCGCGGGCACCCCGGTAGTTGCTAGCAACCTTGACGGGTATCGAAATGTTGCAACTGACGATGAGACTGCTCTGCTAGTTGAAACAGGAAATGTTGCAAGCCTGGCCTCTGCTCTTGCTCGGGTGCTTGCAGACTCACGATTGGCTGCGCGACTGACTGCTAATGGGCGCGAGCATGCTCAACGCTTTTCAATGGACGCCCTCGCCGATCGGTATATCGAGATGTACGAACGCGCTTTACACATGGAAGCAACAAACATCACCACCATTAAGGTGCCCCGTATGCTGAAACGGTTCGAAGACCGTTTCTTGCGGCGATCTCATCTTGGTGACGGGCGATAAGAGTTGACAGTCGTCAATTCTGTGAAAGGACATATGAATCAACGTCAATGGATTCCCATCGAAGACTCACGTCAGTTAATGACACGGCGGATGCTTGCATTTCCTGTGACGTTTACTCTCGTTGTATCAATTGTATTTCTTGTAGTTGGAACCATCAGTATCGGATTACCGATCATCGCTGCATTGGTAGGAGCTGCTCTTTCTGGTGGCTATATGTGGAATGTGTATCGCACTGCCAACGATGTGGTTCTCAAGATGGTGGGCGGCTTGCCTGCATCTGAATATGAACATGCGCGCCTGTTTAATGTCATTGATGGACTGTGTGTTGTCGGAGGCGATGCTCGACCAGCATTGCGCGTAGTTGGTATTGAATACCCGGTTGCTCTTGCAGTCGGCATGCCGGGGGAGCCTGGAACAATTGTTGTTTCTGCCGGATTTCTGAAGTCAATGGGACGAGTTGAAATGGAAGCAGTGATGGCGCACGTGATGTGGCGCCTACGTACTGGTGATATCGGTCTCACGACATACCTGTTGGCGTTGGCGAATGCCATGCAACGTTTTGGCGGTCAGAAAATCATGCGAGCAGTTGTAGAACGTGTAGCTGATGAACGAATCGTTATGTGGGCAGACGTTGCTGCCTGCCAGGCCACTCGCTATCCACCAGCCAT
>CALPPK020000144.1 GCA_943325435.2 Bifidobacterium breve | reverse complement strand
TGATGAAAACTTTCCCGCACATCGAAGACATGTTGAATTTCGTGTACAACGGCAGTCAAAAATATGTTGCAGCGGGAATCAAGACGTACGGCGATCCAAACCGTGAAGGTGGCGCGCATGCTCCACTTTCATACAACGGAAACCCGATGCCAATGCAAGGTGAAAAAGCAGGCGGTGCTTTGACTGAAGCAGAAATTCTTTCCGTGGTGTGCCACGCGCGTTACGCGATTAGTGGCGCAGACCCCAAGAGCGAAGAGTGGGCAGCAGAATACGAAACCTGGTGTTCACCAGAATCAGAAATTTTCCTTGGCCTTGAAGCGGGTTCAACCAGCTTTGACACAATTGAAAAAGATTTCGCCATGCTTACAACTAAGCCAGGCGCAGTCGGCACAGAGCCCCGCGCATCAATTGGTAAGTAACGCTTAGTTACAAACACTTCACGGACACAACATTGTCCGTCAATAGATTTACCACTGCAGTACTTTTTGCATCTGGGAACCGTGTGATGAAATCCCGCAAGGACGAAGTATCTCCGTCTTCCTGTTCACAATTACGTTTCACGGGAGTAGCAAGGTTCACTACCCACCCATTACGCAGAATGCCTTCATTCCCATTGTCTTGCATGTCGATCAATCCGGGCAGTGTCACAAATTCTCGAGACGAGACTGCATCTGCTGACACAAGTCCAAACCATACGACTGCTTCACCCAACATGTCTGCAAACAACACGCAAGCATTTGGAGTAACAAAATCTGTACACCGTTGGATGTCACCGTATTCAGCAGTCATGGTGCCTTCAAGAATTGTCAACGTACGCAAATCATCAAGCGACAATCTGGCAGCACCACCTGAAGTAACTTTCCCACCTTGAGACCACGCAGCGTCAAGATTGATGCTGTCAATACTCGCTATGAGATCCACTTTGTGTAACACAGCAGTAGGTGCAACAACCTTTGCTCCCCCACGTTGTGACACCAGAACTACACCGATAAGCAAGAGTGCAAGAGCGGTGAAGAGGATGCGTCTACTCAACGGTGAATTCCTTGCAATCCCACAGCGACTCGCTCTGTCAGTTGCGCAACAACTTCATCTGTATGAGCTAACCCAACAAACAAAGATTCGTACGCACCTGGCGCAAGTGCAACACCTGCCGAAAGTAAAGCATGGAATACCTTGGCGTAGGTTTCTTCGCTTGTTGTACAAGCTTCTTGGAAGTTTGTTGGCGTTTTACCGCCGAGTGCATTTCCGAAATACATACCCGCAAGAGTTCCCACCACTGGGAATGATGCATCAACATTTGCTTCTGCACACGCATCGCGCAACATGGAAGCAACATGCCGTGTACGCGCCGATAATTCCATATACACATCATCTGTCAGTTCATTGAGTGCAGCAAGACCTGCAGCAGTTGCCAGTGGATTACCAGCCAAAGTTCCGGCGTGGAACACCGAACCCAACGGGGTCAGGTTCTCCATAATGTCTTTGCGTCCGCCGACAGCACCAATGGGTAGGCCTCCGCCAATTACTTTTCCGAAGCATGTGAGATCAGGACGAATGTCGTACTTCCCTTGTGCTCCACCTGTTCCTAAACGAAATCCTGTGATCACTTCGTCGAAGACAAGCAGTGCGCCAACGCGATCACATTCGGCTCGAAGTCCTTCAAGAAATCCAGGTGCTGGTGCAACAAGTCCCATGTTGGCGGCAACAGGTTCAACAAACACTGCTGCGACATCTTCATCAAGAGTGGGGACAACGTTGTATGGCAACACCCAAGTATTTGCTACGGCCTCTTCGGGAACTCCGGCCGTTCCTGGAAGTCCCAAGGTTGCAATGCCACTTCCACCTGCTGCTAACAGTGCATCTGTTGCGCCATGAAAGTTGCCATGAAAAGTGACGATACGTTTGCGACCCGTTGCACCTCGTGCAAGTCGCACTGCAGTACTTGTGGCTTCGGTACCGCTATTCATAAAGCGAACTCGTTCACACGACGGAACACGCTCAGCAATCGCTTCGGCCAATTTCATTTCTCGCGGAGTGGGTGCTCCATACGACGTGCCGTCACCTGCAGCAGATCTGATTGCCTCTGTAACTTTTGGATGCGCATGGCCGAGGATGATGGCTCCGTAACTCTGCACAAGGTCGATGAGCTCGTTGCCTTCAACGTCGTAGACATACGCACCGTTAGCGCGAGACACAATGTATGGCGTTCCGCCCACTGCTTTGAATGCACGAATAGACGAGTTGACACCGCCAGGGATTGCACGAGCAGAACGTTCAAAAACTAACTGGTTTGATGGAGTACCTAGGCCGCGACACACTGTTGCCGTGCAACCAGCCTGCACACATGCAGCCGCATCACACAATGGAATTGCATTAGTCACAATAGACCTACTTCGTTGCGTTCTCAGCGAACCAACGCGTGAGATATGTCAAAATGATGTCAGCGCCTGCACGTTTGATTGCAGTGAGATGTTCCATTGCAACCGCGTCGTGATCAATCCAGCCTTTTTCGGCAGCTGCTTTAATCATGGAGTACTCACCACTGACGTGATACGCAGCGACAGGATGATCGACCGATGCACGTACCTGACCAATGACATCGAGATACGCAAGTGCAGGCTTCACCATCACAATGTCTGCGCCTTGTTCGATATCTTCGAACACTTCACGCATGGACTCACGTGCATTGCGCCAATCTTGTTGATACCCCTTGCGATGCCCGCCGCCCACAATCTGAACATCGACTGCATCACGAAATGGTCCATAGAGCGCAGAGGCATACTTTGCTGAGTACGCCATGATCGCAACATTTTCGAATCCGGCATCGTCAAGAGCAGAACGAATTGCACCCACTTGGCCATCCATCATGCCGCTCGGTGCCACAACGTGAGCACCTGCCTGAGCCTGCGCCACGGCAGCCTTGCAATAAATCTCAAGTGTTGCATCGTTATCAACTTCACCATCGGCTCCGACAATTCCGCAATGTCCATGTGAGGTGTATTCATCAACGCATAGATCCGCCATGAGCACTACGTCATCTCCCACGGCACTGTGAAGAGCCCTCAGCGCTACTTGGGCTATGCCGTTTGGATCAAACGCACCAGACCCAATGTCGTCTTTCGAAGCGGGAACTCCGAACAAAATGATTGCCTTCACACCGAGGTCACGCAACTCTTGTACTTCTTGAACGAGCGATGCGACCGTGTGCTGGACAACGCCTGGCAAAGAAACAATGGGTTGCGGAGATGAGATTCCTTCGCGCACAAAAAGTGGTGCGACGAGATCGGAAACATGCAACCTGGTTTCGGCTACTAGTTCACGCATTGCACCAGTGGTACGAAGTCGTCGGGGGCGCGATACGGGAAACATCGTCTTCAGGTTATTGGCTAATCACCCGTTCGGCAGTCTCGATAAGAGAGTCCAGAGTCTGTTCTGACGCTATTGCAGATACTTCAAGACCCAGGTTGACAGCGACTTTGGCGGTACTTGGCCCCATTGCCACCACATACGGTGGAGTTGAAGCTCCAAATGCATCAAACCACGCAGTTGCTGCACTACCCGATGCAAGCAACAGAACATCGGCAGAGAGCGCTGGCAACATCATTTCTTTTGTTGGTCGCAAATGAACAGTGCGATATGCAACAACCCGTGTGACTGTCCACCCTTTTGATTCGATGTCATCACTCAATTGATTGTCAGCCAGATTTCCCTGCACGACAAGAACTGATCCACTGCCCTCTGGAAACTGCTGTGCCAATACATCGCTTCTAGCGGGTTCAGCGCACAATGCAACCGGTGTGCCTACAGAACGCGCAGTGGCTTCACCTACAGCGGCTAACAATGGAAAACGCTTCGCATCACCTGCAGCGTGTGCAGCAGAAAGAAATGGCGCCACACGATCTGCCCCATTCGGTGATGTCACAACAATCCAATCAAAATCTTCAAACCGCTGCAGCACTTCGTCACGTTCGCGACCTTCATCGTCTGGTTCAACGACAGCAATGAGTGGAACTTCAACAACTCGCGCGCCACGAGCTTCTAACAACCGACGTAATGATTCGTTCTGCGCTATAGAACGAGTAATAACTACAGATCTGCCTTCAAGCGAGTTCGACATTTATTCTGTAACTTCTGCCAAACGATTACGACATTCGTGTGCTGCTGCAATGCCAACAGCAATGTTGTCATCTGTGTCGCCAATTGAACCAACTAGTTGTACAGAATCAGAACAATCATCTGTTGCCATAAAGGCGTGGAACACACCTTCTTTTGTTAGATGCGCACCCACTGGCAACGAACAGCCGGCGCCAAGTTCAGCGAGGAAAGCGCGCTCTGTTTCCACTGCGTATCGACTCGACACATGGTCTATCGCTGACAAAATTTCCAAAGTGGCCCTGTCATCTAACCGAGCTTCGACGGCCACAGAACCTTGACCAACCATTGGCACTGCAACATCGATGTCAAGAACTTGCGCTATGTGATCAGCCATTCCCAATATTTCAAGTGCAGCTACTGCCATCACAATGGCTCCACCGTCTGGAATCTTTGATAACCGAGTCTGAATGTTGCCACGCAAGTCAACAAACTGCAGGTCAGGACGCATGCGCATTAATTGAGCACGGCGTCGCACCGACCCAGTTGCGACAGTTGCACCAACTGCAAGATCATCTAACGATCGGCCGATCAGTGCATCATTAGGAGTCCGACGTTCCCCCACCGCAGCGATCACTAAGCCATCAGCAGTTTGCGATGGCAGATCTTTTGCAGAATGCACAGCGATATCCGCAGCACCGTCTAACACTGCGCGTTGCACTTCTTTCACAAATACGCCTTGACCACCCATCTGGTGCAGTGGAGTGGTTTGGTTTACGTCTCCATGCGTATCCACAAAAACATATTCAACAGACACACCCGGCGACATGCGCTCAATGAGTGCGCCGATATTCTCCGCTTGTGTTCGTGCCTGAGCACTCGAGCGAGTC
>CALPPK020000143.1 GCA_943325435.2 Bifidobacterium breve | reverse complement strand
TCTGCATCTCCTGCAGCGCTGTGCACAACATGTTGGTCCCACACTTTTTGGGCGAGAGTCATTGGATTCGACATAGGGGTTCCTTTCGGAATCTCAATATATGGGATACACTTCCCAACTAATGGACAGCGTATCAGGAGTCGGAGTTCTCGACAAGGCCTTTGTAGTGATGAATGCACTTGTCACACGTCCATTGAGTTTGGCTGAAGTGATTGACGCCACAGATATTCCACGGGCAACGTGTCATCGCTTGTTGTCTGCTCTTGAACATCATGGGGCCGTGCGTCGCAATAACGAAGGTTTGTATTGCTTGGGACCAACGCTTCTTGGTCTTGGTCGTGGTGCTGCAGTGCAGTTTCCATTTTTGGAAAGAGCCCGTGAAGTTGCAACGGAACTACGTGATCGCACAGGCGAAAGTGTTCAAGTCTTTGTTGCAGAAACGGATGGACGGCGATGTGTGGTCTCTCTTGAATCTCCTAATGGTTTGCGCTGGATTGTGCCAGAAGGGGCTTTGTTCCCATTGACACGCGGATCAGCTGGTCGTGTCCTCACCGGTTCTCGCCTCAGCACCGCTGGTTGGATTGAATCAGTTGAAGAGCGTGTGAAAGGTGTTGCGTCGGTGAGTGCTCCGATTATTGATGTTGACGGAACAGTGATTGCAGCCGTTTCCGTTTCAGGACCGCTAGAGCGCATGAGTACAAGTCCTGGGGTGAAATTTGGAGCTCTTGTTGTACGGGGCGCCAAAACTTTGTCGGATTTTCTGGCGTCGTAATTGCCAACGTGTGGGCACGAATCCACACATTGCAGTTATGGATACAGAACTACCAGAACCAATTCACGGCCTTCCCGAAATCACAGATGTAGCGGTGGGGGTGGAAGAAAAATTGCACACCATGATCGACTCATTTGAATTGCCCGGTGCTCGTTTGTACGGCGTGAACTGTGCTTCGCGACCTACAACTGAACCGAACATGTGTCTATTGGCACAGCATCCAGATGTATACGAATTACTTGATGCGCCATCGAGTGCGTTGGCGCGAATGTTTGATGCAGCAGCCATCGTGACTACAGGTTGGGCTGCACCATTACGGCCTGATGGCACCATTGAGGGTGCTCCCAGCGAACATGCATTACGTAGACGTGTTCGTCTGGTTGTAGTTGTCGCCGATAACGGCGTTGCTAGTGCATTACGGTTTGCCGATGAGCCAGACGAAGTGGTCACAGACCCAGGCTCTGCAACCGGCTCACTTGCAGAGGCGATCACTCGGTTTTGGTTTGATCCGCCAATCACCTTGGCCGCGAACTCGTAGAGAACGTGCGCCGTTTCACAAAGGCGCAAATACGTAAAGTGCCTCCTAACCTTGAGGCGTGACCGAGTACAGCACAGCATGGGCCGAACGAATCAGGACATTGGCGGCCGAAAAGGACGCAGTTATTCTGGCGCACAATTATCAAGTGCCTGAGATACAAGATGTCGCTCATCACGTTGGTGATTCACTTGCTCTCTCTCGTATCGCTGCAACGGTGCCGCAATCCACAATCATCTTTTGCGGTGTTCATTTCATGGCAGAAACTGCAAAGATTTTGTCATACGACAAGACAATTCTTATTCCGGATGAACGAGCTGGCTGTTCATTGGCTGACACCATCACAGCTGATCAATTACGTGAATGGAAAGCGCAACATCCTGGCGCTGTTGTTGTTAGTTATGTCAACACCACGGCTGCGGTAAAGGCAGAGACAGATATTTGTTGCACCAGTTCAAATGCGGTGGAAGTCGTTGCATCAATTCCAACAGATACACCAATCTTGTTTTGCCCAGACCAATTTCTAGGCGCTCACGTGCAGCGTCAAACGAAGCGTTCGAACATGCATATCTGGATGGGTGAGTGCCACGTGCATGCCGGCATCAATGGTCAAGATTTGAAATCAATGGTTGAAGCCGAACCAGATGCAGAGCTTTTTGTACACCCAGAATGCGGGTGTGCCACCAGTGCTCTGTACTTGGCAAGCGAAGGTGTGGTTCCCGCAGAACGCACGCACATTCTTTCCACCGGTGCAATGTTGGATGCGGCTCGCACAACCAAGGCACGAAAAGTTCTTGTTGCCACCGAGACCGGAATGCTTCATCAATTACGCAAGGTCAATGTCACGACAGAGTTTCAAGCGGTCAATCGCGCAGCAGTATGTAAATACATGAAGATGATCACGCCGGAAAAACTAGAGCATTCATTGATGCATGGAAACGATGTTGTTGACATTCCTCGTGACATCGCTGACAAAGCTCGTTTGTCTGTTGAGCGCATGATCGCAATTGGCACACCATCTCGTGTCGGCGAATAACCGCGTTCCCAGCCAACTGGCAGCTCCCGAACCAACATGGTCGGTCGAGACTGATGTTGTAGTTCTTGGTTCTGGTGCTGCCGGCTTATCAGCGGCACTTGCAATGCGCCCGGTGCGCGATGTTCTGCTGATAACGAAAGACACACTTGATGCTGGCAGTACAAACTGGGCACAAGGTGGACTAGCTGCAGTGCTAGACCCGAATGACTCCATTGAAAATCATGTGCAAGACACCTTGGAAGCAGGTGGTGGTTTATGTGATGAACAGGCAGTGCGAACTTTGGCTACTGAAGCACCCACAGCTATTCGATACCTCATGCAGTTAGGCGCGTCCTTTGACCCGGGTTTACATGAAGGAGTCGCCCTGACGCGCGAAGGTGGTCATTCACATCGGCGCATCGTTCATGCTGGAGGCGACCAATCAGGTGCAGAAGTACAGCGAACTCTTGACGAATCGGTACGTATGGCGGGCGTGCACGTGGTGGAGCGCGCATTTGGCCTTGACCTCGTGATTGGCCATACGGCTGACGGCACACGTGCAGTAACTGGAGTAAAAGTTGCAATGCTGGACAACAGTGGGGGAGTGCAAAGTGTCGGCATAGTCAATGCTCGTGCGGTCATCATTGCTACTGGTGGTTACGGGCAGGTGTACGCATCGACTTCGAACCCGTCTGCAGTCACAGGTGACGGTATTGCCCTTGCGTTGCGCGCAGGGTTAGAAGCAAGTGATCTTGAATTTATTCAGTTCCACCCAACAGTTTTGTGGCGTGAAAGTGAAGCAACGGGTCAGCAAGCACTCATTAGTGAAGCTGTGCGTGGAGAAGGTGGCATTCTCTTAGATGCAGCTGGACAGCGTGTGATGAAGGGCGTGCATCCTCAAGAAGATCTTGCACCGCGTGACATCGTTGCTGCTGCCATCAGTGAACGTATGGCACAAGCGCCAGCAGGTGTTGATGACCACGTGTATTTAGATGCTCGGCATATTGAGAAATTCGAAGAGCGTTTTCCGTCCATCACTGCGTCATGCCTTGATGCTGGTATCGATCCGCGAACTGAACTGATTCCTGTTGCTCCTGCTGCTCATTATGTTTGTGGCGGAGTGAAAGCAACATTGAATGGCACAACTGCACTGCAGGGACTGTACGTGGTTGGTGAAGCTGCATGTACTGGTGTGCACGGAGCAAACAGGTTGGCATCAAACAGTCTTACTGAAGGCGTAGTAGCCGGAACTCGAGTTGGTCGCGCATTGAGTTGGGCGTTGCCACCAGTTGCAAGGCCCGATGAAACAGAGACTCCTGGTGGGTTGATTGATTCGTATCATCGAACTGCATTGCGATCTGCAATGTCTAAGTATGTTGGTGTGTTACGCACCCCAGAGGGCCTTGACTCTGCTTCACGCATCTTGAATACGTTGTCGTCAAACATGTCGGCAACAGTCGTGCCAACTCGTAAAGCATTTGAAGCAACGAACATGCTTACGATTGCAACTGCAGTCGTAGAGGCAGCAAAGACTCGTACCGAAAGTCGTGGCTGCCATAGGCGCATAGATTTTGATGCGCCGAGCGATTCATGGAATCATCACTTGTCGTGTCGCGTTGTTGATGGTCAGATTGAGGTGAAGTAATGGATATGTATTCGCTCACATCCGAGACCGCTGCATTGTTAGTAGCTGGTGGGTTGAATCCGTTGTATATCGAGGATGTCATTGAGAACACAATCCTGGAAGACTTAGATGGTGGTATTGACGTCACGTCGGTTGCCACCGTGCCGTTTGAACAGCGCAGCACTGCCACATTCGGCACACGGGCCGATGGGTGTGTATCTGGTCTAGTAATCGCAGCAGCAGTTATTGAAATGGTGTGTGGTCCTCACGCGAGCTCTATCGATTATTTCCATAACGATGGTGAACGAGTTCACGCTGGCGAGGTTCTGATGAAAGTTGTGGCGCCAACACAGTTGTTATTGACAGCAGAGCGCACAGCCTTGAATCTGTTGTGCCATTTGTCTGGTATCGCTACCGCTACTTCTTCGTGGGTGGATGCTGTCACCGGTACTGGCGCGATCATTCGCGATACGCGCAAAACAACTCCTGGCCTGCGTGCACTGGAGAAGTATGCAGTGCGTTGTGGCGGCGGTCAGAATCACCGAATGAGTCTCAGTGATGCTGCTCTGGTGAAAGACAATCACATTGTTGCCGCGGGTGGAATTGCTGAAGCTTTCGCCAAGGTGCGCGCTCTTGCTGACTCTTTGCCAATCGAGATCGAAGTGGACACTCTTGAACAATTGCAAGTTGCACTAGATGCAGGTGCAAATGTTGTGTTGCTTGACAACATGCCGCCTGCCGTTATGAAAGAGGCAGTGGCTATTTCACAACAGCACTCCGCAAGTACTGGCCACGCAGTGTTGTTGGAAGCAAGTGGTGGCTTGACAATTGGCACTGCTCGAGCAGTTGCTGAAACAGGTGTTCATTTCATCAGTGTTGGCGGACTTACTCATTCGTCGCCAATTCTCGATGTTGGTCTAGACCTTCAAACGATTGTTTAGTCGCGTGATGCAAGCCAAATAGCTTCGGCTTCACCCATTGGGGTTGAAGCAGGGGCATTGGTCATGGGCCACAGTTCTTCAGAGATGCGTCGGTAATTGCCG
>CALPPK020000142.1 GCA_943325435.2 Bifidobacterium breve | reverse complement strand
GTTTTCCGTCAGGGTCGAAAGATTCCTTCGTGGACTAAGTTTCGCCTATGACTGATACACCATGGCAAGGCGATGCATGTTCGCTAGTAGACGAATTCAGAGCAGGACGCAGGTCCCCTCGCGAAGAGTTACAAGCAACATTGTCTGCAATTGCCTCAAGTTCACTGAACTGCATTTCATTTCTTGATAGCGAGGGTGCATTAGAGCGAGCAGAGCACGCAGATGTTTCACTTCCATTCGGTGGAGTGCCAATGGCAGTGAAAGAACTTGACTACGTGAAAGGTTGGCCGTCAACCGAAGCATCAGTTCCGTTTGCCGATCGCAAATCAGAACACACATCAACAATGGTGTCTCGTCTCATTGCTGCTGGTGCAAATCATTTTGGTCTCACCACTGCAAGTGAATTTGGTGGAGTCAATGTCACTCGCACTGTTTTAAACGGTGTCACCCGTAACCCATGGGATACAACTCGCACACCAGGTGGTTCATCGGGCGGCGGCGCTGCAGGAGTAGCGGGCGGATTATTCACACTCGGAACCGGTGGCGATGGCGGAGGCTCAATTCGTATTCCTGCCGGATTCACAGGCCTTGTCGGCTTGAAGTCAACCTTCGGCCGCATTCCTCGCGGTCCTCACGTTGAATACGGCAACCTCACAGTTACTACTGGTGGCATGACACGCAGCGTGCGCGACACTGCGCGCTGGTTCGACGTGTGCAACGGCCACCATGCATCTGATCCGCTCAGCCTTCCTCGTGTTGACGGGTGGGAAAACGCTCTCGGCACAGTGAACGTCGCAGGCCTACGCGTCGCAATCGTTCAAGATTGGGACGGTGCTGTTCTGTCTCCAGCTATGTGGAACGTATTGCTGGAAGCAGCAGACCATCTCGTCGCATCTGCCGGCTTGCGTCGCATTGACGGCGTGAACACGGAACTGCCACGAATGGGCGCTGCGTGGTCAATCAGCGGAATGATTGAAATTAGAGCAGCCCTCGGCGACATGTGGCCAGCATGTGCAGACGACTTAACACCAGAGATGCGTGCTGGGTTGCAATTAACAGAAGGTCGTTACGGCGAAGCCGAGCGGACAAAAATTGAAGCACGGCGTGCAGCAGTGAACCTACGAATGAGTCAAATCTTTGATGAAGTTGACCTCGTCATCACTGCGACGAATCCTGATATTGCATTTCCTGCTGAGGGCCCACTTCCAAACACCTTCGGAGGCATCAAGGCCGGTGGCAAAAACAATGGACTTCTCACATTCCCATGCAACTTGCACGGCAACCCTGGCATTTCAGTGCCTGCTGGGTTTGTCGACGGACTTCCAGTTGGGCTGCAAATCATCGGACCGCATTTCAGCGAACAAATTCTTCTCGAACTTGCATTACGTCTTGAGAGAGAACGACCATGGCCATTAGTTGCAACGGGGGCACCAATATGAGCATTGATCACAGCCAAGGACCACTCACCGGCATTCGTGTCGTTGACATGTCCGTCATGATTTCAGGACCACTTGCAGGTATGACACTTGCAGACCAAGGCGCTGAAGTCATCAAAGTTGAGTCACCTGGACTTGGCGACATGATGCGCTATCTCGGTTCACAAAAGAATGGCATTACAGGTATCTACGCATTGCACAACCGCGGCAAGAAATCACTTGTTGTAGACCTAAAGAAGCCCGAAGGTACTGAAGTTCTTCGTTCGCTCGTTGCAAGCGCTGATGTTTTAATTCAAAACTTTCGCCCAGGCGCAGTTGAACGTTTAGGTTTCGGTTACGAAGAAGTAAAAGCCATTAATCCAAACATTGTGTATGTCTCCATCGCCGGCTTCGGAGCAGATGGTCCAAGCAGCAACCGCCGTGTGTACGACAATGTCATTCAGGCAGCTTCTGGTCTTGCTTCTGTACAAACTGATCCTGCTACCGGCAAGCCCGCAATCTTCAAACACCTCATTTGCGACAAGGTCACTGCATACACCGTTGCCCAAGCAATCACGGCCGCATTGTTTGCGCGTGAACGTGGTGCAGGCGGCCAACACATCACCGTTTCCATGCTTGACGCAGCAATTGCATTTACGTGGCCAGACTGCGCAATGGACGTTGCCCTTCTTGATGAAGACGCATTACGCACTGCAACGATTTCATCGTCTTATTCAGCCATGGAATTCAAAGATGGCTACGCAACATCATCAGTTGTAACGCAATCAGAATTCGAAGGCTATTGCGCTGCACTAGGAGTACCGGAAGTAGCAGTTGACGAGCGATTCAAAGATCGTGAAGCACGAGCAGTTAATGCTGTCGCTCTAAAGGAAATCGTGGTTCGCCAATTGCAGACTATTTCTGTGCATGATTTTTTGGAAGGTGCGCTTGTCCATGATGTGCCGGCTTCCGGTCTGAACACATTGGCGACAGTTATCGATGACCCACAAGTTATTCACAACGAAACGTTCTTCATTCGTGAACACCCACAAGCAGGCACTATGCGCGAAGTTCGTAATGCCCCTCGCTTTAAGGGAACACCAACAAAAACACAACCGCCAGCTCCGGCAATGGGCGCTGATTCAGACGAAATCGTCTCGTCTCTTGGTCTTGATGCAGCTGCCCTACGAGCAGCCGGAATCATTTTCTGATTACTTCGTGAGGCTTCTGCCCACGATCTCTTTCATAATTTCCGTAGTACCGCCATAGATGGTCTGGATACGGCTATCCGCCCACGCACGCGCAATTGGGTATTCCAGCATGTAGCCGTACCCGCCGTGAAGTTGCAGGCACTTATCAACAACTCTGTTCTGCAATTCAGTCACCCAGAACTTTGCAGCTGCTGCTTGTTCTGCAGACAAACGTCCTTCGCAGTGCAATTCGATACACCGGTCTACATAGACCTGAGCAATCTGAACCTCAGTTGCGATTTCAGCAAGAACAAACTTTGAATTCTGGAAGGTTGCAATGGACTGACCAAATGCTTTGCGGTCTTTTGTGTAATCAAGAGTTGCCTGAAGCGCTGCCGATGCGACTTTGACGCCACCTACTGCCATATTGAGGCGTTCTTGCGCCAAGTTCTGCATGAGGTACACAAACCCTTGGCCTTCAACGCCCAGCATGTTCTCGCTCGGAACTTCTACATCGGTAAATGACAACTCGGCTGTGTCTTGGGCATGCATACCCAACTTGCTGAGGTTACGTCCACGTTCAAAGCCCTTCATGCCGCGCTCAAGAATCAACAAAGACAACCCACGGTGACCTGGTTGATCATTGGTACGCACAGTGGTGATCACAAGGTCGCTGTTTATGCCGTTCGTAATGAACGTCTTTGAACCATTTACTACCCATGCATCACCGTGACGCACTGCAGACGTGCGGACATTTGCCACATCACTACCGGTGTTTGGTTCTGTAATTGCAAGGGCACCAATCAACTCACCTGTCACCATCTTCGGAAGCCAACGCTGCTTCTGATCTTCAGTTGCAAGCCCCAGGTAATACGGCAACACAATGTCGTTGTGCAGCGTCATTCCGTTTGCACTTCCGATGACTCCTGTTTCAGAAACTTCCTCTTGCATGATGGCCCCGAACTTGTAATCGGTAACACCGCCACCGCCGTATTGTTCTGGCACGTGGTACCCAAGAAAGCCAAGTTTTCCGGCTGCTAGCCAAATGTCGCGAGGAACGATTCCATCTGCTTCCCACTTCTCATGATGGGGCACAACCTCTTTATCCAACCACTGGCGAAAAGCCGCACGAAACTGTTCATGCTCGGCGTTGTAGATGGTGCGTTCGAAAGTTTCCATAAGAGCCACGCTAGGCGTTGGCGCCGTAACCGCAAAGGTCGTGCTACCCGGCAAGTCCGACTACGCTCAGATTCATATGGGCACACTTGCAATGACACAGTCCGAGAGAGAGCAGTTCCTTTCCGAACTGCATGTTGGAGTCCTGGGGATTGAACGACCAGACGGTCCTCCACTGACCGTCCCTGTCTGGTACGTCTACGAACCAGGTGGCGAACTGTGGTTCCTCATTTCCCCCGACTCGGTGAAGGGCCGCCTTCTCGAGAAATCAATGCGGTTCAGTCTCTGCGCTCAGTCCGAGTCGCTTCCCTACAAATATGTATCGATAGAGGGAACCGCAACAATCTCCCCTTTCGACAAGGAACTGCACGGTCGCCTCATTGCGCGCCGCTACCTGGGCGTAAAGGGCGGGGATAGTTATGTCGAGAACGACGATGGCGAGTCGGTGCGTGTTTCGACAACACCTGAGCGTTGGTTTACCGTCGACTATTCAAAGACCTAGGCGAGGACAGCCCGCGCCACTAGGTCGGTGCCGAATGCGGTGAGAATCGCCAGATACAGCAAACCTGTCGCAGCCATCACGGCCGAATAACTGCGCTCTTTCAGAGCAGCCCTAGTTACTTCGATCAAGACTGCAGTCGTAACGGCACAGGCCACCCAGAACCATCCGAGGGTTCCATTCCAGCCGTCGTCAACAGCGCCAGTGAGAACACTGATCATGCCTGTTGGAATAAGCATGACCGCAACTTCGATTGGCAAAATCCAACGAAGAGCATCAACCAATTCGTTCAAAATCGAACGCGGCATTCCTGGCTGCACTAGGTACCAATGACCTAGCAACATGGCGTCGCTGATTGCACCAAGAAACACGGTGCCCACAGCAACTCGTAGAAGGTTTGTACTGATGTTGCCAACACCATCCGTTGCATGCACTGCGGCTGCAATAAGACCAATCGCGCCTATCGCTGGTCCGAGTAAATC
The DNA here is from genome assembly GCA_943325435.2 of Bifidobacterium breve. The sequence continues at coordinate 239 of CALPPK020000142.1, read as the reverse complement.
CAACGTCACATTTGTGCGGCGAACAGTTGCAATGGCAACTACTGCAACTGCAATTGCTGCAATGTCTCGAACCGGAACAAAATCGGTAGCAATGCCGGCTGCTGCGGCACCCGCAGCAAGTACACAAAAAGTTCCTCGCAATAACCATCCGTACCCAGCACTGATCTCATGTTTACGAGTGGTGAACCACAGGAACAAAAGCCCGCCAGTTGCCCATTGAAGAAGGACAGTTGCTACAT
>CALPPK020000141.1 GCA_943325435.2 Bifidobacterium breve | reverse complement strand
CGGGATAGCGACTGAGGACCTTGTGTATGCATATGGGGACTCGTCAGGAGACACGCAATTGTTAGAGCTTTTTTCTGAACCAACTTGGGTAAATGATATTGATTTAGTGATGTTGGTCGCATGATTCTGTCTTGCATTAAAGAGGCTCGTCCATCTCAATGGACGAAGAACGTACTCGTCTTTGCTGCACCTGCAGCCCTCGGTGTTCTGAACGAATGGTCGTCGCTTGGCAAAACCCTTGCAGTCTTTGCAGCGTTCTGTATGGTCGCAAGCGGAACGTATTACTGGAACGACATCATGGACGTCGAGCAAGACCGACAGCACCCGAAGAAACGAAACCGACCTATCGCAAGCGGTGCTGTTCCTCTTCCTATAGCTCGTGTTGTTGGTTCGGTCTTGTTGATAAGTGGTCCTGCTCTTGGTTACGTTGTCCGTCCAGCTGCAGGTGGCATCATTGCGCTGTATGCAGGTCTGACTATTGGCTACAGCACATGGTGGAAACATATTCCGTTGCTCGATCTGTCGCTCGTAGCAAGTGGTTTTGTATTGCGTGCCATGGTCGGTGCTGCTGCTACTCAAACACCGATGTCAATGTGGTTTGTACTGTGTATCACGTTCGGCTCTTTTTTCATTGTGACAGGAAAGCGTTTCGCTGAGTTGTTGGAATTGGGTGACCAGGCGGTTGCAACACGGACTTCTCTGAAGTCTTATTCTCTTGTATATCTACGACAGCTTCTAGTTGTGTCGTGCACCGCAACTGTTGTGACGTATTGCATGTGGGCGTTTGAAAATGCAGCAATTTCCAGTGAAACCATTCCGTTCCACGGCTTATCTATTGTGCCGATGGTGCTAGCCCTTCTGCGCTATCTGTTGGTGTTGGAAAATGGTGGCGGTGGAGCTCCCGAAGAAGTGTTCTTTAATGATCGCTGGATTCAGGCCTATGGCGCAGTGTGGGTTGTTGTGTATGGTCTCGCGGTGTACGCCTCGTAAGGAAACACGCATTGACCTCTGTTTATTGAGGTCACGGTCTAGAATTGATGCATGGTTATGCAGCGTCTTTCAGGGTGGGGTCGAACCGCATGGACTGTTGCAGATCTAATTCACACCACCGATGTTGATGTAGTTCGCACAACAATTGGTTCTGCAGGCGAGAGGGGAGTTATTCCTCGTGGTCTCGGTCGGTCGTATGGGGCAGCTTCACAAAATGCAGGCGGAATTGTTCTTGAGATGACTGCAGAAAATGACCCAATGGGTATCGATGCAGATTTCGATCCATTGACGGGGATACTGACAGTGGCTTCAAGTGTCAGTATCGATTCCATATTGCGTATGTGTGTTCCTCAAGGATGGTTCATCCCCGTTACTCCAGGAACCAGATTCGTCACTGTGGGCGGAGCTATCGCCTCTGACATACATGGTAAAAATCACCATATCGATGGAAGCTTTGGCCAACATGTGCGGTCGTTGTCGCTGATGTTGTCGAGTGGTGAAGTTGTTGAACTTTCACCCGAACAGAATTCGGCTTGGTTTTGGGCAACCGTGGGCGGAATGGGACTGACCGGCGTAATTCTTCGGGCGACTATTGCCATGTTGAAGATTGAGTCTTCGCGTGTGGAAGTTGAAACTGTTCGTTTGGAGAATTTTGACGCTGTGTGTGCGGCCATGAGTGCTGACGGCGTAGATGATGACTATCGATATTCTGTGGCTTGGGTGGATCTTCTTGCTACCGGAGCGTCAATGGGCCGTGGTGTTTTGACACGTGGCGACCATGCTGCTGCCAGCAAGGTAGATAACAAGGATCCTTTGGCGTACGACCCACGCCTCACGGTGTCTGCACCAGGTTGGGTGCCAAATGGGTTATTGAACAAGTGGTCGATTAAGGCCTTCAATGAAGCGTGGTACCGCAAGGCGCCAGCAAAGAGCCACATTGGTTTGGAATCAATCCCAGCGTTCTTTCATCCGCTCGATGGAGTTAATCGTTGGAACCGTTTGTACGGCAAACAAGGATTTATTCAATATCAATTTATTGTTCCGCTTGACCGCACTGACGTGTTGCGCAAGGTGATTGAAAAGTTCTCCGGCGCGGGTGTTGCGTCGTTTCTTGCAGTGCTTAAAAGAATGGGTCCTCAAAACAATGCTCCAATGTCATTTCCTACAGAGGGCTGGACATTGACACTTGATATGGCCGCAGGTATTTCTGGTTTGGCCGAACTCCTATCGGATGTTGACTCGCTTGTGTTAGATGCAGGTGGTCGTCACTATCTAGCTAAGGATTCTCACGTCTCTGCTTCCGCTGTGCGTCGTGGATACCCTCGCATCGACGAGTGGATGAATACTCAAGAAGAAATGGATCCCAGTGGATTATGGCGTAGCGATTTGTCGCGCCGTTTGGGTTTAGTTGATCACAGGAGATCGTTATGAAAAATGGTGTAGGCGTTGCCCAGAACATTGTGTTGTTTGGTGGTACCAGCGAGATAGGACATGCAATTCTGCACAAACTGGTGAAGCCTGGAGTGTCACATGTAGTTCTCGTCAGTCGTGATATCGATGCGGCTGAGAATCAGATTGCTGATATCGCAGACCGGTATCCAGATCTTGAAATTCATCATGTGCGGTTCAATGCAGATGATTCTGCATCAATGGTTCACGTTGTAGCCGAAGTTGTGCAGCAAGTAGGGGATATTGATGTCGCTGTTATTGCTCAAGGCGTCTTGCAAGAAGGTGTTGACTATTACGCGAATCCCGCTGCGTTGTTGCCAGTTGCGGACGTTAACTTCACCGGCACCATGGTGCTGATGTATGCACTTGCGGCTCAGATGCGCTCGCAGGGCTACGGAAAAATGGTTTTGCTATCGTCGGTCGCAGGCGAGCGAGTTCGTAAAGGTAATCCTGCCTATGGAGCTACAAAGGCTGGTATCGACGGTTTCGCTCTGGCACTTGACCATGAACTGGTTGGCTCTGGTGTTTCAGTGTTGGTCGTGCGTCCTGGGTTTGTCACTACAAAGATGACAAAAGGCATGGACAAAGCCCCGTTTTCTACAGATGCTGATTCTGTAGCAGCCGCTGTTGAAAAAGCAATCTCAACTTCGAAGACAGTTATCTGGGTTCCCGGATTACTGCAGTACATGTTTTTGATACTGAAGAACCTGCCGACGGCAGTGTGGCGTCGTCTTCCTCTGTAACTGTCTAGGGAATGGCTCCCCGAACGCCATAAATTCCCATAACTGTCACCAGTCCGCCAACCATGACGACCACAACCAATGGCCACCACTTGTCGTCATCGTCGCGTAAAGCACGCGCTACTGGGAAGAAAAGTGGAAATGCAGTGAACAGAAACCTGGGTCGTGCTGTAACGGTCGCAGGAATCAGCATCAACGCAAGGATGACCGCGGTGTACGACCAGTAGATGAGATTCATCTTGTATTTGCGGCCCATGTAAAGACCGATCAACATGGCTGCAACACTTGCCGCAGTTAATACTGAAGTTGGTGAACTCACAGGATGTATGAAGAAGTCGATAGTTCTCTGCACAGCAGTTGCGCCGAAGCTGGTGCCTTCATCCCATGCTTCACGTTGAACGCGAAACCAAGCAGTGTCTTCTCCTGTGTGCATTCGCAGGAACCACATGAATCCGATGAATCCGAGAGGCGAGAGGGCGGGGGCAATAAGTGATCGCCAATCTCTGTCGTTGCGAATGGCAAGCAAAGACGCAACGGCACATGCCGCAATTAAGGCAACACCATTTGGTCGTGTCGCTGTAGCCATGGCGGCAAGAATTCCTGCCCATAGCCAGTGCTTGTCGCGCAGTGCAATGAAACATAGGGCAACAATTGTGAGCATGAGTGCTTCGGAGTAGGCCATGCTGAGAACGAAACTGCCGGGAAACAGCGCAATAAGAATCATCGCCTTTTCGGCAGTCTTGATATCAAAAAGCCCGCGACATAAGTAGCCAGCGAGGAATACAAAACATGCGCCAAGGATGATGTTGACAGCGAGTGCCATGCTCACAGGCCCACCCGGAATAACCACATCTATGTAGTGAACAAATCGGGGGTAGAGAGGGAAGAATGCGGCTCGTGCATCGGATACGAAGTAGGTCACATTGGGCATGATGTGATGTGGATAACCCTCACGCACGACATCGAGATACCAGTGGCCATCCCAGCTAGCCAGAATGTCGGCAAGTCCACTGAGTCCGTTAGTTGGTTCAACATCATTCGTACGGTCCACAACCGCCTGTGCTGCGACTGCAATAGCCGCTCCCATCACCACGAACAATCGAGACAGTACATACACAAGACCGGCTCGTCGAAGTGCTCGTCCCCACGGATCAGTGGCGGGTGGTATGTGGAGACGGCGAGCGAGTGAAGTGATTGTCATATGTTCCTAAAACGAATGAATCCATTATTGCCTATGGAGACGGGGCAAGGGGGCTTTACGGAGTTCCGTGTGGGCTTTAGGTCAGAGAAAGTGACACGATTGCGCATGGCTGAAATTGAACTGACATATCCGCGCGAGGGCATTGCATTGGTCACAATGAACAGGCCGGACAAGCTGAATGCGATGACCTCCGCGATGGTTGAATCATTGCACGAGACTTTCAGCAAAATCGGAAAATCGCGTGATGTTCGCGTGGTTGTACTTACTGGAAGTGGACGTGGATTCTGTGCGGGTCTCGACCTGGGGGGCTATGGAGAGGCTCCAGGGTTTGAGTGGAAGGGCAGTGTCGAAAAGGGTTTCGCTGTTCAGAAACACATCGCTTCGCTTATCCCCAAGATGAGGTCGATTCCGCAACCGATCATTTCGGCGGTGAATGGTCCAGCCGCTGGTGGTGGCTTCGCTCTGGTTCTCGGTTCTGATCTGCGCATTTGTTCGGAAACCGCAAGGTTCAATGCGGCATTCATCAGAATTGGTCTTTCTGCATGCGACATCGGAACAAGCTGGTTGCTTCCCCGGCTGATAGGTGCAGCCCGTGCCCAAGAAATCATGTTGACGGGTCGCTTGTTTGATTCTG
>CALPPK020000140.1 GCA_943325435.2 Bifidobacterium breve | reverse complement strand
TAAATGACTTTGCGCTGCTCGTTCATTACTTCGTCGTACTTCAAGACGTTCTTACGAATTTCACCGTTGCGTTGTTCAACAGTTGTCTGTGCACGCTCGATGGCTTTGGTGACCATCTTTGCTTCAATGGCTTCGTCGTCTGGCAATGCGCGACCCATGACCCAACTAAGAGCACCAGTAGCGAACAATCGCATGAGTTCGTCATCAAGGCTGAGATAAAAACGACTTGCGCCAGGGTCACCTTGACGTCCAGCGCGACCACGCAACTGGTTGTCAATACGACGGCTGTCGTGGCGCTCTGTTCCGAGCACGTAAAGACCGCCAACTGCGCGGACCTTATTTCCCTCTTCGATACATTGCGCTTTCTGCAACGGCAACAATTCGTCGTACCGGGCTTGTGCAGCAATGCGAGCAGCCTGGAATTCTTCTGGCATCTCAGCAATTGGCGCTGGCAATGCGAAATCATCAACCAAAAGGTCAGGGCTTATGCCTTCAGACAACACTTGTTGACGAGCAAGAAGTTCTGGGTTTCCGCCAAGCAAAATGTCAACGCCTCGACCGGCCATGTTTGTGGCAACAGTGACTGCACCGAGTCGGCCAGCTTGGGCAACAATCAGCGCTTCACGTGTGTGCTGCTTTGCATTCAAAATCTCGTGTTTGATTCCGCGCTTGGAGAGCTCTCGCGATAGATGCTCACTCTTTTCAACGCTGATCGTTCCGACAAGAATTGGCTGACCCTTTGCGTTTCGCCCGGCAATATCTTCAACAACTGCACGGAATTTGGAATCTTCTGACTTAAAGATCAGGTCGGGTTCATCTTCACGCACAACATTGCGATTGGTTGGAATTGGCACAACATTCAGATCATAGGTGTTCACCAATTCAGCAGCTTCTGTCTGGGCTGTACCAGTCATTCCTGCAAGTTTGTTATACATGCGGAAGTAGTTCTGCAAAGTAATAGTTGCAAGAGTTTGGTTCTCTTCGTTGATGCGCACGCCTTCTTTGGCTTCAACTGCCTGGTGAATACCTTCGCTCCATCGTCGGCCTTCAAGGATTCGGCCCGTAAATTCATCGACAATCTTTACATCACCAGAATCAACGATGTAGTCCTTATCGCGGCGGTAGAGCTCTTTAGCCCTAAGCGCCACAGACAATTGGTGAACAAGGTTCTGCTGCACTGCGTCGTACAAGTTGTCAAGACCGAGTTCTTTTTCAACTTTTTCGATACCAGCTTCAGTTGGAACAACAATTCGCTTATCTTCTTCTACTTCGTAGTCAACATCACGCTGAAGGACACGAACTATGGACGCAAACTTGTAATACATGTTGGCGGCATCAGCAATTCGACCCGAAATAATGAGAGGCGTACGTGCTTCGTCAATCAGGATGCTGTCTACTTCGTCAACAATTGCGAAGTTGTGGCCGCGCTGAACCTTGTCATCAAGCGATGCAGCCATGTTGTCGCGCAAATAGTCAAAACCGAATTCGTTGTTGGTTCCGTAGGTGATGTCACACGCATAATCCATCCGCTTTTCTGCAGGAGACTCGCGACGGCCAGGAATAACTAGACCAACATTGAGTCCCATGAACTGGTGAATACGCCCCATCCATTCAGCGTGGAAACGAGCCAAGTAATCGTTGACCGTGATGACATGAACACCATTGCCAGACAAGCCGTTGAGATACGCGGGCAAAGTAGACACAAGTGTCTTTCCTTCACCAGTCTTCATTTCTGCAACCCAGCCGAAGTGAAGCGCTGCCCCACCCATCAACTGAACATCGAAATGGCGTTGTCCGATAACGCGGCTTGAAGCCTCGCGCACCACCGCAAACGACTCGACAAGAAGGTCATCGAGAGACTCCCCGCGCTCTAGACGTGACCTGAATTCACCGGTCTTTGCTTGCAGAGCCGAATCTGACAATGCAGCCATTTCAGCCTCAAGAGCATTGATGTCAGGGACGAGGCCTTGGAGGGCTTTTACTCGCTTGCCGTCGCCGGCTCGAAGGACGCGGTCGAGAACTTTCATGCAGTGTCCAAGCCTACCTGCGCCCTTTGCCAGAGCCAGTTCGCCGTCAAACCCGGAACCCAGCAATACTTGACACCCATATGACCTCCAGAGCAGTTGACACAGTGATTTTTGACCTCGGAGGGGTGATTATGCGTAACGGCGGACCTCGTGACTTTACGAGGCGCTACCCCGACCATGACCCAGCCGTAGTGGCCGAGATCGTGATGGGCCCCCATCACCTCGATACTGACCATCAGTGGCACCGCGTCGAGCGCGGCGAGATCACGCTTGACGAGTGCCGTGCGATTACAAAACAGAAACTGGACGATGCTGGCATCGTCGCGACTGTGCCCGCTAACGCTCCTGCATCGAACGCGAATCCATTTAACTTTCAACTGAACGACGAGATGGTCGCCTTTATTCATGACTTGAAATCAGCTGGGATACCAATAGGAATTCTGACGAACAACGTGAAGGAATTCCGGCCAATGTGGTGGCCGCTGATGGATTACGCAAACATTTTCGACACCATCGTTGACAGCCACGAAGTGAAGATTCGTAAACCGAACCCAGCCATTTACGAACTAACGATGTCGCGACTCAATGCCACGCCGACTCGAACAGCGTTCCTTGATGACTTACTCGCCAATGTGCACGCCGCAAACGCGCTTGGTATGCACGGCGTTCATGTGGAAGAGGACTCCTCGGGAGCTATCACTACAGCCCGTGCCCTCACCGGACTGTCATAGTCGCAGCCCACAACCCCCGAGCCTCCCTCTAAGTAAATTAGGCAACTGTTACTGTTTCTAGGTAATGAAGCGCTTTTCCGCCAGCCTCCTTGACCCAGCAGGCACGCGCCATGTCCAATTGCGGGTACGCACGAAAGCCACGTGGAGGTCAGACGCCTCGACGGTCACGGTTCGTTCACGAGTTCGCACCGAAGCGTCTCTTTCCACCTCTGTTGCATTGCATCTACGTGCCGACGCCATGCGTTCAATCCCCACTGGCTCAGTTACCGCCCAAATCACTCCGTCACTTCATGAAGTGACGTTTGCTGTTGCTCCATCTGGTGAATGGAGCACGTCATCGTTCGCGGTTACGCGCAGTCGCGGAGACAAAAACGTAGTCACACACGCACTTCTTGCTGGGCGCGCAATGACATCCACCACCGTGAATCGCAAGGTGTATGTCTCAGTGTCAACAATGGTCGCAACATTGCTTCTGCTGATTGGATCATTCATGGTGTCCAAACCAGCAAGTGATAGGACCGTTTTTGCCGATCAGATCACAATTGCGCCAGTTCAATCAACCGACTCAACAATTGCGGCCCCCGTCACAACATTGCCAGCGCCCACAAGTGCTCCCACAACTCAGAAATTCTCAGTGCTTCCTGCGAAGTCAGAATTTCCGACAATGGAACCACAAACCGAAGATGAACTTCTGGCGGGTGTTCCCAATGATGGCAAAACATGGATCGTGATTCCCCGCCTTCACTTACGCATGCAAATTGTCAGTGGAATCAGCGATGACAGGTTGGCCCTAGGAGTTGGTTGGTACCGCAGGGGTCCAAAACCCGGAACTAATGGAAACGTTGGACTTGCAGGGCATCGCACCACATATCCGGCGCCGTTTTTCTTCCTTGACAAAATGCGCGTTGCTGATTCGGTGATTCTTATCGTCCGCAATGAAATGCACCGGTACTTAGTGAAGGCGAACGAAGCGGGTGAACCATATGACGTTGTGAAACCAAACAACATTGGCGTGCTTGCTTATCTCGGATACGACTCGGTGACTTTAACAACATGCACACCGATTGGTACGACGAATGAACGCCTGATTGTGCACGCCAAGTTGATGAAGCGCTCGCCCTTTGATCGAAAGAATTGATATGACAGACGACGTCTCAACTACAAGCAGTGATACCGCTGAAATAGCTCATGAATCCATCATGTCAAAAATGGTGAGCCCACAGCGCGGAATAGTTCTTCCTGACCTCAAGTCACGGCGCCGCAAGTACAAAGCAGCAGATGTTGAACAAGCATTTCGTGACATCGCAGCACAGGTTGATGATTATCAAACGACAGTTACTCAAGAGATCTTGCAGTTATTGGCTCTCCTCATTACTGAAGTTCATCGCGAGACTACGAGCCAGCGACAAGTGGCAGAAGCCGAAATTTCTGAGATGCGGGAAGAAATCAAGCGTGAAGGTGCATTGATTATCTCGAATGCTCAGCGAGAGGCATTGACATTGGACCACAAAATGGATGAAATCCGCCGACTTGCCGCCGAGGTCGCAAACGCCGCTAACAGCACTTCGCCCGCCTAGGCCTTCACACTGTGCGCGATGGCGCGACGCATACGACCGAGATCGCACCAACCGCAACAAGCGCTTGAGTTGCAGCCCGAAACGTGGCGCCTGTGGTTACAACATCATCGATGATTAGTACATTGCGATGACGTCTCAGGGGTCGCGCGACAAACTCTGGTGTCACCAATCTTTCATCACGGTCTAAACCCGTTTGAGAAATTGCATTGACGCGCCTTAGTAATCGTTTGATAGGCAACTCCAGCAGAACACCGACATGACGAGCAATGAGCTCTGCGTGGTCCATTCCGCGCTCGTGTTGATGACTCGCTGTTGTGGGTGCCCATGTCACCACATCAACAATAAGATCGCTCCAATTAACCGAGTCAACAACTATGTCTGCCAACAAACGTGCATTCACCCGTTTTCTGCCATATTTGAGCCCCAACACAAGTTCTCGTGTGAGACCTTCATGAGGTTCAATTCCCAGTATCTGTGTGGCAACTAATGCTCCCGTGTTTGAACGTACAGCTTCAGTACGGTGTAGTTCCATGGCACAAGCTCCTCTTCGCCCAATGCGTGAACAGTTCACTGAACGCTTAATCAGATGTGTGGCGGGGCTTGCATGTTTTGGCACCGGAATTGCATTCTTTGTGCGTTCAGAACTTGGGGTTCCGCCATGGGATGTTTTTCATCAGGGAATTTC
>CALPPK020000139.1 GCA_943325435.2 Bifidobacterium breve | reverse complement strand
CGGAACACATCACGTTGGATTGCTATAAATCGTTTGTAGTCACGTTCACAAATGAAACCCTCATCAAAACGTGGGTGGCGATACAGAATTTTACTATGACGAATTGCAAGGCCCACGGCGCGAACATCAATCTGCGCAACACCAATTTCGTTAGAACGCAAAAATTTTGGAACCCACCGGCCAGCGCCAGTTAATGGAGATAACAAAAATCCCCCGAGGCGAATGATCTTCGGGCGCGGTGCTGTAAAGCCAAGACTGAGAAGCTCTGGAGTTAATGGCACAGCTTTTTCTTCGGCAACATGTCGCACTTCTTCATGTTTTGCGGAATGATCAATCTTCATCCATTCAGCTGGCCCAGCAAGGAAATCTTTCATTCCGTTAATCATGTATTCAGCGCTCAGATATCGGTGTGAATAGGCATTACGGAAACCAAAGCCCAAGAAACGCCATGCAAGGTGATGCCACTTATGGTTATCAAATACCAAAGTATCAATGAGAGCAAAGTTGCGTACTTCGTAGTAAAGCGACACCGGATTGTTCTTCAGGGCAAAGTCTGCATGCCACACTGCAATGCCATTCAACGTCACTGTGTGCCTGCCGGTATGCATAAGCCCAAATGCCACATCATCACCGCGAACAAAGACAGGAAGTGGATTTTGAGGCGCTATGTGCATGGGGAAAGCCGTAAACCACCATGCGGAATAATCAATCTCTGGTTCGAGATGATCGCGTACCACTTCGTACCGACTACGCAGGTCAATGCCGCGACCAAGTGCGCGCAATGGATACACCGCACGGAATTCATATGCAGATCCAGCTTCGAATTGCATCCACGGCAATTCTTCACTGATCATCGCGCCATGGATACACATGTCTGCATCTTTGGCATAAGAGAACAATGAAATTGTACGAACGATTGATTCGGGCTCGAGTGAGATGTCGTCGTCCATAAAGACAACGTGCGTGCTCCATCCCTCTTCACGGAAAGCTATTAGCCCACGTGCAAAGCCGCCAGCTCCACCCAGGTTCGGATTTGGTACTACATGTACTGGAGCCCCTGCAGGAAGGTGAGGGTCGAGGTTGCGCGCATTGTCTACGACAAGAACATGAAGACGTCCATTGACGGATGGCTCTGATGATTCAAGCTCTATCAGTCGTTCAATTGTCTTCAGAACATACTCTTGGCGATTAAACGTTGTGATCGACACTCCAAGACGCACTTCGCGTTCTGGTTCTTGCGACGTTGTCCATGTCCCAGACCGAACTACAACTCCATCATCGAGCGCAGTAACTGCAACGTAAAACGATTCAGCTGCCAAAGCCCGAATATCAGAGCATTCCAAAGTGGTGGTTTCATCAGATGAAGCAATCACTGATTCTGTTGAGTTGGCATAGGCAATAAGTTCAACCAAACAGTGGCCAGACACATCCATCGAGACACCAATGTCAGAGATGTTTGTCAGCCGACTCCACCGACCAGAGGCAAACGCGCCAAATGCAGTATCAAAGGTTGCCCGTCCGCCTTTTGGCAGAGATAGTCCTGCCTCACCAATGACGCCATGTTGGTGCCGCACATACAAAGTGGGCTCGGAGAACCCCGGCGCCGGAATCTGAATTCGGGCGAGGAGGTGGGATGTCACCCGTCTAGTTTCACAGAGGATTGACCACGAACGGTGGCATTGGGCGATTTTCCCGCCTATTTGAAAGGTAAAAACTTGCCACCTCGAGGGCCTCCTTGATGGTGACGTCCATGTCGAGATACCGGTAGGTGCCGAGGCGGCCGACAAATGTCACACCAGTCGCCCCGTTTGCCGCTTCGATGTATTGCACCAACTGCTCTTTTTCTTTCACTTGGCGAATGGGGTAATACGCAATGTCCCCATCTTGCGCAAGGCGACTGTATTCGGTGTAAATCGTGCTGCCCTCGTGAGTTTCCCACGGTGCAAAATGTTTATGTTCGGTAATGCGTGTGTACGGAACATCAACATCGCAATAGTTCATTACAGGGCATCCCTGGACATCGCCGATTTCTTCTGTCTCAACAAAATCAAGTGTGCGATAACCAAGTTTTCCAAACCGGCCTGAGAAGTATTCATCAATGGGGCCGGACCAAAACACATGTTCCGCGTCTTCAAGCTCTTCCGGAGAAACAGTGCGACCAAGTGTTACTTCAATTAGCGGATGATCAAGAATTGCTTCCACTATTGGTGTGTAACCATCACGAGGGATCGCTTGATATGGGTGATTGAAATAGCTGTCTTCGTAGGAAAATCTCACTGGCAGCCGAGCCAAAATTGATGCCGGCAACTCTGTTGGCGATACGCCCCATTGCTTCTGGGTGTACCCCTTGAAGAAGGCCTCGTACAGATCTTTGCCAACAAATTTCAGAGCCTGATCTTCAAAACTGACAGGAGTGCCAATACTTGAATCGGCACGCTCAGAAATGAACGCCTCAGCTTCAGTCGGCGACATGGTGGTATTAAAAAACTGGTTAATCGTGTGCAAGTTCACTGGCAAGGAATACACAAGTCCGCCAGACGTTGCCTTAACGCGGTGGTTGTACGGCATCATGTCGCCGTACTTGTTGATGTAGTCCCACACATGTTTGTCGGCCGTATGAAAAATATGCGGGCCATACACATGAACCATGACGCCATTATCGCGACGTTCCGTATGCGCGTTTCCTGCCACGTGTGAACGCCCATCAACTACCCAAGTAGCAATGCCGGCTTCTGCTAGTTCACGTGCAATAACAGCACCGGAAAATCCGGCACCGACAATAACGATGCGTGCTGTCATTCAGTAAACGCTAGTGGCTTAGCCAAGGGGCACAGAGACCATCAAGGTCTCGCACTTCAATGCGATCACGATTTTCCCAGACAACTTGGTTCTGTGGGTCGGCACGAAGCTTGAAAACATGGAACGACATCTCTGTGGTGTCGATTGTGAGAATGCGTCCAATGAGTGGTTCGCCAAGGTCAAGGAGGACCTTGATTGTTTCAAGCGCCTGAATGGATCCAATAATTCCGGGCAATACGCCAAGAACACCAGCTTCTGCACACGACGGTGCGAATTCGGCCGGAGGCGGTTCTGGAACCATGTCGCGATATGTCGGCCCACGCAATGGGTGAAACACCGACACCATTCCTTCAAAGCGAAAGATACTTCCGTGGACAACTGGAATTCCCAGTTTCACGCTGGCATCGTTCAACAGATATCGGCTGGGGAAATTGTCTGCTCCATCAACAACGATGTCGTATTCGCTCATGATTTCAATGATGTTTTCTGCAGTCAAACGAACGTCATAGGTCTTGACAGTGACATCTGGATTCAGTTTCTCAATTGTTTGACGAGCTGAATCAACTTTGCGCTGACCAATGCGATCCATATTGTGCAAAATCTGGCGCTGCAAGTTCGATGTGTCAACATCGTCCATATCAACAATGCCAAGCGTTCCAATTCCTGCTGCTGCCAAGTACAACGCGGCAGGTGAGCCGAGGCCACCAGCACCAAGCATCAATACTTTTGCACCCAACAGTTTTGCCTGGCCTTCAATGCCCACTTCAGGCAACAACAAATGACGTTGATAACGATTGCGCTGATCAGCAGTCAACGTGACTGGCTGGCGCCAGGCGCGGCCTTCGTCTTTCCATTTGCCAAAACCACCGGCCATTGACAACACATCGCTGTACCCAAGTTCCTGCAATGTGCGAGCAGCGAATGCGCTGCGCACTCCCCCTGCGCAATACACAACAACTGTCTGATCACGATCAAGTGCCCGTGCTTCAATTTGGGCTTCAAGATGTCCACGAGGAATGTGAACCGCATTTTCAAGTGCACCTTCGTCGTATTCGTCTGGTTCACGAACGTCAAGGACAAAGACGTTGCCGGCCTGAATACGCGCTTCGGCAGCTGCTGTGTCTATTTCGACGATTTGGGATTTGGCGTTAGCCAAGAGGTCACGAAAGGTTGCCATGACCCAAAACCCTACCGACTAAGTCAGGAATCCAGCACTAGCCACCAGGGCCTGCAAAATGGGGCTAATGCTGCCACGCAACAGCACATGCGCATAGCCGTCCATATGGGTCGTATCGCCGTTCACAATGACCACCTTCGCGCCTGCGGCCTTGGCCCGGGGCACCACTTGATTTGCCGGACCAACAGCCAATGTAGAACCCACCGCTAGCAGTACGTCACACCGCCCAGCCTCGTCGAAAGCCCTGTCAATCACTTCTGGCACGAGGGCTTGTTCGAACAGAATCGCATCGCTCTTCACCACGCCACCACACAGTTCACAATGTGGGTCTTCCTCGCCAGCGATAACGCGTTCGATGAAATACTTCATTGGTCGGCGGTCTTTACAATCCCAACAACGACCAAACTTAATTGTGCCGTGCACCTCCACAACATTGACCGGCTCAATACCCGAGTCTTGATGCAGCCCGTCAACATTCTGTGTAATCACTGCTGACAATTTTCCAGCACGTTGCATATGAACGAGTGCACGGTGACCATCATTTGGTTGTGCGGTGCCGTTGAAGTTTCGCACACGACCTTCCCAAGCAACTTTGCGCACTTCAGGGTCATTGAGGTAGTAACTCAACGTTGACGTCTTTTCCGCCAAAGGATTCCGTGTCCACAGGCCGTTCGGACCTCGAAAATCTGGGATTCCCGAATCGGTGGAGATTCCGGCCCCGGTAAAAACCACGATTCGTTCCGCATCTTTTAGCCATTGCGAAACCTGTTCGAGTTCCGCCAAAGAAATTTGTTCGTCTTTCACTGTCCTTATTCTGCCTGATGCGCACACATAGAGAAGTACCAACACGAATTTGAGGAATCATGAAACCATCTACATTGCAGACAAACGGCCAACTCGAGGTCCGCCCATGGCTCGACCCCATCATTGAGGCGGATGGCTATTCAATCGGCGATCCATATGTCGAAATGTTTTGGCTCCCCGTCCTTGGTCCAACAGCCACCTGGCTGTTACGGCGTCTCGCGACTGGTCTTGAACATGAACCAAAGGG
>CALPPK020000138.1 GCA_943325435.2 Bifidobacterium breve | reverse complement strand
GGCAAGTGAGTGGGGAATGCTCGCAGACGTGTGCTTTGCCGACTTGCTGATGTATGTGCCCGTTGAAGGGGACAACTGGCTTGTGCTTGCCCAGGTGCGCGCAGCGACTGGCCAGACGCTGTATCTGGCTGACTGGGTGGGATCGCAGACCTCAAGCATTGAACGTCCTCTATTGGGTGAAGCCATGAAGAGTGGTGTTCCATGTGAGGGCGAGATTTTTATTCAGGGTGTTGTTGAAGATTGTCGAATGATGGCGATTCCTGTGCAGTTCGAAGGCGAAGTAATTGCGGTGCTTACTCGCGAATGGTCGCAACTCACTGGTCGTCAACCTGGCGAACTTGAACGCACATACCTCGAGATCTTCGACCGATTCGCAGAAATGATTGTGCGCGGAGCTTTCCCATTCGTAGGAAGAGTGGCTGACTCAAGCGTTGCGCCTCGCGTTGGTGACGGTGCGATTGTTCTTGATGCTGATGCGCGAGTTCGGTACGCATCTCCAAACGCCACATCTGCGTTGCATCGCGTGGGAATCAGTGCCAATGCGGTGGGGCAGACATTGTCAGAACTTGGTGTTATTGATTCGTCAGTTCGTCAGGCGTTCGAGCGTCGAGAGCCAGTTGTCGAGGAATTTGAGCAAACATCAGAAGTGACATTGCTGACGAGGTGTATTCCGATCGTGGATGACGTGGATGGAGAGCCTGTTGTTACGGGTGCCGTGATGTTGTTGCGAGATGTCAGCGAATTGCGACGCCGCGACAGATTGTTGCTGTCGAAAGATGCAACGATTCGTGAAATTCACCACCGAGTAAAGAACAACTTGCAAACTATTTCTTCGCTGCTTCGTTTACAGGCGCGTCGTCTCGAATCACCGGAAGCCAAAGCGGCAGTTGCAGAGTCGGTGCGTCGCATTCGCACAATTGCATTGGTGCATGAAACGTTGTCACGTGAACCAGGTGATGATGTCGCCTTTGTAGAAATTGTGCGACCACTGTTGCGACTTGTGGAAGAAAGTTTGCAGTCGCCAGAACGTCCGATGCGATTCATGGTGATTGGAGATGGCGGACGTCTTGCAGCAACAGTTGTGACGCCATTGTCGGTGGTGCTGACTGAGTTGTTACAGAATGCTGTCGATCACGGATTCCCCGAAGGAGACGGAGGCGGCAATGTGGCTGTTCGTCTTCAGGTGGAAGAGTCAGAATTGGAAATTGCAGTGATTGATGACGGCCGCGGGATTCCTGCCGGATTCAAATTGGCAGATGCGAAAGGTCTTGGTTTATCCATCGTGAGAACGTTGGTCACCACAGAATTAGCGGGAACGATTGAGATGCGACCTGCACGTGCCGAAGAATTGGCAGAGGTTGAGTTTGTTCCACGTGATGGAAATACCGGAACAGTGATTCTGTTGCGGGTGCCCTTACAGAGCGATTGATTTACTGAGCGCGTTGACTGCGAGCTTGCTGAGCCGCGGTGCGACGCATCTGTCGGCGCTCATCTTCAGAATTTCCGCCCCAGATGCCTGTGTCTTGGTTTGTCTCAAGAGCAAACTCGAGGCACTCAACGGTGACTGGGCATTGGCAGCAAACAGATTTTGCTTTTGCGATTTGTAACAAAGCTTGTCCGGTGGTTCCGATTGGAAAAAACAATTCGGGATCTGTATCTCTACACATGGCCTGATCACGCCAGGTGTAATCGGCACTGCCAAGAGCGAGAGATGACGCGAGGATCGACACGTCGGACTTCCTTTGTTTGGGGGCTAGGGCGCTAGGCGCGAAACGGGCTGGTAGCGAACTACCGAGAGTGAACACTACGAGCGAAGTTGGCAAGTGACAATGCTGAAAGCAAAGTTCTCAGGTTGTATTTTGAGAGTACAAATTAAAACCACCGAAGGCGTGAGCAATATGACACAGATTCAGGTAATAGCCCATCGGGGCGCCTCTCGGGCGGAACGAGAGAACACCCTCGCGGCTTTTCGTCGCGCGGGCGCAATGGGCGCAGATGCAGTGGAATTAGACGTTCGTCGCACTAGTGATGGTGCAATGGCTGTGCATCATGACGCAGTATTGCCAGACGGTCGATTGATCTGTGAAATAACAGCGGTGCAACTTCCCGATCATGTGCCACTGCTTCCCGCAGCTCTCGATGCATGCGAGGGCATGTGGGTAAATATCGAAATTAAGAATCACCCGATTGATGCTGACTTCGACCCAAGTGATTCATTAGCTGCAACGATCGCAACTCATTTGGCTGAACGCGGGCAAGACCATCGTTGGTTGATTTCTGCATTCAACAGACCAACAGTTGATGCCATGCGTACATTGCGCCCGGAAGTGCGAACAGCATGGCTAACAGAAGGAGTGCGTGATGAAGACCTTGAACGCGTTGCGCGAGACATGGCTGGGTTTGGCCACACTGCACTTCACCCCTATACGAAGTTCCTGAACCAGCGGTGTATCGAGGTATTTCATTCCCACGGTCTGCAGGTGAACTCGTGGACCATTGATGACCCGGCCCGAATGGCTGAAGTAATTGGGTGGGGAATAGACGGCATCTGCACGAATGTGCCTGACGTGGCTATTCAGGTGCGCGGCGCTCAGTAGTACTACGGGTGCGACCGCACGAGGCGAATCGCATTTGGCACGAACTCGAATTCAACTTTTTGAATCTCGCCTAAGTAATCGCCATCAAGTTGATAGGGGAACGCGCGCGAGTCACTTGCCACGACGTGTTGCACGTTGGTGCGGATATCAAGCCACGGGAAGTTCTTCACTCCACCGCCTTGCAAAGCCGAGACAAGAGTGCGAAGCATTTGTGTTGTTTTAAGCGAAGTAAAAGTGACGACTGATAATCCGGTTGACAAACTTGTGGACGGAACAATGTCAAATGGTCGGTTGCCGAGATACGTATACGGATTCGTATTCATGATGATTGAAAAGAAACCATTGTCAACTGTTTTGCCATCACCAAAATCAAGCGCGAAGTGTGGGCGTTTCTTGTCGTAGTCAAGACCCCATGTGCGCAATGCCGCTGCGATGAAGAGCGGGTTACATGCGTAACGCTTCAGGCCGGCTCGTTGTTCAACGCGACGCACTACGGCAGCGTCGTATCCGATGCCAGTGTGAAATGTAAAGAAGCGACCATTTGCACGACCAAGTCCGATTGGTGAGATGTCATTTCGGCTCAGAGCTTCAATGATCAGGTCAATTGCTTCAAGGGCGTCGTTCGGCATGCCGAGTGTGCGGGCAAACACATTGGTTGACCCTCCTGGCAAGACTGCAAGGGCGGTATCGGTGGTTGCTATGCCGGTTGCTACTTCGTTCAACGTGCCGTCACCGCCGTATGCCACGACCACATCAATGCCCCGGCGGGCTGCATCTTCAGCGAAACGGGTGGCATGCCCACGGCGGTTCGTTTCCACCACCTGCACGTCGTGGTGCTGTGAAAGGCGTTCGTGGACCGTGACGGTATTGCGGGCCGTCACTGATGACGCAAAGGAATTGACGATGAGGAGGATGCGCAAGGCTTTTTACGGTATCAGCGCATGCGACGAGGGTCACGCCAAAAGGAAGGTTTGGAGGGCGCTTGGGTTGGGTATCGGGGCTACCTCTCGGTAACAATGGGAGACATGAATGTGATCGTATGCGTCAAGCAGATTCCCGACCCAGCAGCGCCAGGTGCGCTTGATGGGGCCACTAATACCCTGAAGCGAGATGGCAAGCTCATCCTCGACGACTCAGACGCTTATGGCGTTGAGATGGCACTTCAGTTGGTCGACAAAGCAGGCGGTGGCGAAGTAAGCCTCGTCTCTATGGCACCAAATAATGAAACTTCTGGTTTGCGCACAGCGCTTGCCATGGGAGCAGCTAAAGGTGTGCTTATTTCTGATCCTGCATTGCAAGGTTCAGATGCACTCACCACTGCAAAAGTTCTTGCAGCAGCAATCACTCGTCTTGGTGGAGCAGACCTCATCATCGGTGCAACCGAATCATCAGACGGTTACACCGGAACAGTGCCAGAACAAATTGCTGAACTGCTTGGTCTTCCTTCAGTCACTTTCGCAAAGAAAGTTTCTGTTGAAGGCGGCGTATTGAAAGTTGATCGTCAGACCGAAAATGGTTACGACGAAGTGACATGCGCACTGCCAGCACTCATCAGCGTTACTGCTGGTGTTGTTGAGCCTCGCTACCCATCGTTCAAAGGCATCATGGCTGCAAAGTCAAAGCCAGTTGAAGAAGTCACTGCTTCAGACCTTGGCATCACGCCAGTCGGCTGGGCAGGCGCTGGTCAAAAAATCAGCAGCATTGCAGAAGCCGAAGCTCGTCAGGCCGGAGAAATCATCGAAGACGATGGCGAAACATTTACCAAGATTGTCGGGTTCCTTGAGAACCTGAAGGTCATCTAAGTCGAAGTAACGAAGAGGAAAAATAATGACACTCAACAACATCTGGGTTTTCGCACAGGTCGCCAATGGTGCACCAACGTCAGCCACACTCGAACTTCTTACTAAGGCGCGTTCGCTTTCATCAAACGTCACTGCAATTATCGGAGGCGACGGCGCATCAGCTGCAGCACTCGGTGAATACGGTGCAACAAAGGTGTACGCAATCAATCACGGCGCATCACTTCCTGGCGTTGCAATTGCAGCAGCTTTGAAGACTGTTATCGACGGTGGAGACACTCCTGACCTCATCATGTTCCCTCAGAACTACGAAGGTCGCGACGTCATGTCACGTTTGTCGGTCAAGCTTGACAAGACAGTCATTACAAACAACATCGACATCACTGATGGAGGCGACGGCGTCACTGTTGTTACCCCAATCTTTGGTGGCAACACGCTTGTATCAACAACATTCACTGGCGCTGGTCCATTCCTTGCAGCATTCCGTCCGAAGTCATTCGTTGCTGAATCAGCAGGCGGCGCAGCAGCTGCAGTTACTGCAGTATCTGTTCCTGATCTTGGTGCAGCAGGTGCTGCTCAAGTCACGGCAGTTCATGTTGAAGAAACAACTGGTCCAAAACTTGACGAAGCAGACATCGTTGTCTCTGGTGG
>CALPPK020000137.1 GCA_943325435.2 Bifidobacterium breve | reverse complement strand
GTGCTCGGTTCCACCGTCATGATTTCAGTACATGAAATGACTGCAGCGTCGACAACCGTGGTTCGTAGTTACGGTATTGCTTTGTTATTTGGTGCCGGAACAGCAACTGTGGCTGCACTGCTTGCATCTCGCCTTACGCCCACCGATAGGTCGGCTGAAGCGTTGGCTGCTTCTTAGGCAGTAATTGCTTTTATCTCTGCTGCCACTGCTTCGGTTTTGTCAGTTTGTGGCAACGATGTTTGCATCACCATTAACCGTGTGATGTCACCTTCAACTTTGATGCGTCCGGCCATGAACGCTTGCATGCTTGCTGTCGGGTCTTGTTCAACAAAGAGCTTCCGTGCGGTTTCGTAATCAGTAGTCACCGTGAGATCTGATTCCTCGATTGAGCCCAATTCCATTTCCAGGCTGCCGTTCGATGTATCGATATAGGCCGAGATGGAGCCATCACCGAAAGGAACCTTGGTGGTGATCACATTGATGCGGACAACGACATCAATGACGGGCACATCGCCGGAATACCTGTGACGGATGTCGCGAGCGGCTTCAATCCATGATTCTGAGAGAAATTGATGGCTCATTTTGGGTCCTATCGGGAAAGAAACTTTACGGTTTGTTCAATCCATGTCACAAACCACGACGCTAGCGATAAGAATTGACAAATGTCCAGAATTTTGGTGTCAGAAGAATTAGCCGAAAGCGGACTCAGCAAATTGCGCGCCGCTGGTCACGAAGTCGACGTACAGGTGGGGTTGACCCCTGAACAGCTTCAGGTGGCAATTAAGGGCGCTCACGCCCTCATCGTGCGCTCTGCCACACGAGTGGACGATGCGCTTCTTGCAGCCGCTGACGACCTTGTTGTTGTCGGACGTGCCGGTGTAGGCCTCGACAATGTGGACGTTGAATCCGCTACCCGCCGTGGTGTCATGGTGTCTAACGCTCCTGAGTCAAACATTGTGTCTGCGGCCGAGCACACAATGGCCATGTTGTTGGCAGTTGCCCGCAACGTACCTCAGGCTCACGCAGCATTGGTGCAGGGCCGTTGGGAACGCAGCAAGTGGGAGGGCGTCGAATTGTTCGACAAGACTCTCGGAGTTGTTGGCCTTGGTCGCATTGGCAAATTGGTTGCACAACGTGCTGCAGCGTTCGGCATGAAAGTAATTGCGTTCGACCCATATGTGTCTGAAGAACGTGCTCGTGCAATGAACATTGATTTGGCAGAACTGAATGATCTTGTCAAGCGTTCTGATTTCATCACCGTGCACTTGCCAAAGAACAAAGACACTGTCAACTTGTTTGATGCAAAGATGCTGGCAACTGCAAAGCCATCATTGCGCATCATCAACGTTGCACGTGGCGGAATCATCAATGAAGCTGATCTTGCTGAAGCAGTAAAGAGCGGCGTCATTGCTGGGGCAGCGCTTGACGTGTTCGATAAAGAACCAACCACAGAGTCGCCGTTGTTTCAAGTGCCTGGCATTGTTGTAACTCCACACCTTGGAGCTAGTACAACTGAGGCACAAGACCGCGCAGGTGACCATATTGCCGACCAAATTCTTCTGGCACTCGCTGGCGATTTCGTTCCGTACGCCGTGAATATTTCGGCTGCAGATGCGAACGAAACATTGAAGCCGTATCTGCCGCTCGCTGAACGTCTTGGCCGTCTCTTCTCCTCGGCTGCTGGTGTAAATGTCTCCGAATTGGAAATCATTGCCACTGGTGAAATCGCTGGCTACGACACTCGCATCCTGACACTCAGCGCATTGAAGGGTTTCTTCTCTGCCCGCCATGACGACGCCGTTACGTATGTCAATGCTCCTCAAATTGCTGCAGCGCAGAAAGTAACAATCAAGGAAAATAAAGTCACGAACTCAGGTTCAAACAGTGACTATGTAAACCTCATCACTTTGCGCGCCGGAACTCACAGTATTGCTGCCACTCTTGTTGGCCCTCGCCGCCAAGCACGCATTGTCATGGTTGATGAACACATGACAGACGTTCCACCATCTGACCACATGCTCGTTGTTCGTAACGACGACCGCCCCGGAGTTATCGGACTTGTCGGAACACTCTTGGGTGCTCACAATGTGAACATTGCAGACATGGACGTGGGTCGTGCGCTCACACCGGGAACAGCATTGATGGTGATTGCAACCACTGCAGAGGCATCAGATGCCGTACTTGATGAACTCCGTGCAAAGCCCGGAATCATTGAAGTAACTGCGCTACACAGTTAGGGCAACTAACGAGCGGCGCGAAGTGCGTCGCGGGTTTCGCGAGCAACGCGAGCGGCAGCAGGCATTGGGTCAACTGCATCTGCATACAAAATGGCACGTGATGAATTCACAATGAGGCCAGTGCCGTGCGAGTTTGCACCATTCTTCACTACGTCTTCGGGGCTTCCGCCTTGTGCGCCAACACCAGGAACAAGTAACGGCATGTCGCCAACGATTGCTCGCACTTCAGCAAGTTCCGCTGGGTAGGTGGCACCCACTACTAAGGCAACTTCGCCTTTGTGTGACCATTCGTTCGCAGCACGTTGAGCAACATGTTGGTACAACGGTTTTCCGTCGATGAGTTGTGATTGAAATTCACCACTGCCTGCATTCGATGTACGGCACAGAACTATTGCGGCGCCCTTCGGATGAACGAGGTACGGCTCGATTGTGTCGCCACCCATGTACGGGTTCACAGTGACTGCATGTGCGCCGTATCTGTCAAACGCTTCATGTGCGTACATGGTTGCAGTGTCACCAATATCGCCACGCTTCGCATCAAGAATGATGGGGATAGTGGGGTAGTTGCTGCGAATGTATTCACAGATGCGTTCTAATTGTGCTTCTGCACGAGCTGCAGCAAAGTAGGCAATCTGAGGTTTGAATGCGCACGCATATTGCGCGGTTGCATCAATGATGTCAATGCAAAAGTATTCAATGCCATCGGCGTCAGGTGAGTAGTGATGAGTAAGACGATGCGGGTCGGGATCTAAACCGACGCACAATAAGGAATCAGCTTCTTGCCAACGCGCTGTGAGAAGCGAAGTGAAAGACAATGTCAGCCTTCGATGGAGATTGCGGCAGTGGGGCAAAGGTCGGCAGCTTGTGTGACCTTGTCGCGCAATTCCTCGCCTGGTGATTCAATCAATACGTAGAGGTAGCCGTCTGAACGGACTTCAAATACTTCGGGGCAGACTTGTGTGCAGGCACCTGTCGATGCACAAATGTCATAGTCAACGACGACTTTCATATTGGGCTCCTTTGTTCCGTACCGAACTTAGTCGGAACAGACGGCTTATGAGTCCTTTAGATGGCGTTCGTAGGCGGCAAGTACCGCGCGCAGAACCGCCGACGTGGTGTTCGGGTCTGTGCCGAGGCCCCACAATGCATCGCTATTGCCGTTCTTCATCTCCACGTATGCAACAGCCGTGGCCTCAGAGCCCTGGCCCATTGCATGTTCGCTGTAATCAACAACATCGATTTTGGCGTTCAATCCAGTATTCACGGCATGGACAAACGCATCTACTGGTCCGTTTCCTTCGCCAGACACCGTGGTGTGAACACCGTCAATAACTAACTGGGCAGTGATTGTGGTGCGTGATGTTGCAGAGTCACTGCGCATCTCGTGGCTATCAAGTTTGATGCGTGGCTCTGTTGGCAAGTACTCAGCACTGAATGCGTCCCAAATGGCCGTGGGGCTTACAACTGTTCCGGAATCTTCTGTGATGTGCTGGATGGTTTGTGAGAATTCAATCTGAAGCCGACGTGGCAGGTCGAAACCGTGTTCTTCTTTCATGATGTACGCAACGCCACCTTTGCCCGACTGGCTGTTCACGCGAATGACGGCTTCGTAACTGCGACCAACATGCTTCGGATCAATCGGCAAGTAAGGAACACCCCATTTGTCGTAATCCTTCGACAATGCAGTGAGGCCCTTCTTAATTGCATCTTGGTGACTACCAGAAAATGATGTGTACACCAGGTCGCCCACGTATGGGTGACGTGCAGATACGTCTAAACGATTGCAATACTCAGCAACGCGACGCAGTGAATCGATGTCAGTGATGTCAAGTTCTGGGTCAACACCATTCATGAACATGTTCATTGCGATATTGATGATGTCAACGTTTCCAGTGCGCTCACCGTTTCCGAACAAAGTGCCTTCCACGCGATCTGCGCCAGCCATAATGCCGAATTCTGCAGCTGCGGTTGCAGTGCCACGGTCGTTGTGTGGATGCAATGAAATCACAACGGTCTCGCGACGTGGAATATTGCGAATAAACCACTCAATCACATCGCCGTATACGTTCGGCGTGTAGCACTCCACTGTTGCGGGCAAGTTCAAAACCAATGGGTTCTCTTTTGTTGGCTTCAATACATCCATAACTGCAGTGCAAATTTCAATTGCATATTCAGGTTCGGTCAAAGTGAAACTCTCAGGTGAATACTCGTATCGCAGATTGGTGCCAGCCAACATCGGTTCAAATTCTTGACACAATTTCGCTGCATCAACAGCAATTTGTGTGATGCCAGCTTTGTCTAATCCGAACACAACGTCACGTTGTAGTGGGTTCGTTGAGTTGTAGAAATGCACGATTGCGTTCTTCGCGCCTTTCAAGCACTCGTACGTGCGCTCAATCAATTCTGCGCGGCATTGAACCAACACTTGAATGGTGACGTCGTCGGGGATGAGGTCTTCTTCAATAATCTGGCGAACGAAATCAAAGTCAGGCTGGCTTGCAGCAGGGAATCCAACTTCGATCTCTTTGAAGCCCATGTTGACAAGAGTTTTGAACATGCGCATTTTGCGCTCTGGGTCCATCGGGTCGATAAGGGCTTGGTTGCCGTCGCGCAAGTCAACACTGCACCACAGCGGTGCCTTAGTGATGGTGGTGTTTGGCCAGGTGCGATCAGTAAGGACGACCGGGATGAACGGCGTGTACTTGGCAAAGGCCATTTGTTTTGGTGTCACATTTTGTGGAGGCATTGTGGGTTCCTTGGATAGAGGTGGAGGAGAGAACTGTTCTGGACAAAGAAAAAACCCCCTGACCAGAGGCAGGAGGTTTCG
>CALPPK020000136.1 GCA_943325435.2 Bifidobacterium breve | reverse complement strand
TTCCTGTTGTTGATGCACCACCTGAAGAGTTGCGCCGAATCGCTCGCCAGCGCCCGCAACAAGACCCACTTGAAGTCGCACTTGAAGAATGGCGCCAACAGAAAGCTCGTGCTGCTCGCATGGAACCAAATGGCATCTTGACCGCTACTCAGATGCGCAACATTGTTCGCAGTAGACCCTCTACCGAGGACGCAATTGCTGACCTCACCGACATTATTTTCGCACGCCGCTATGCAACGGAGCTAATAGCAACTATTAACTCTGCGCTGGGCCGCTGAGGTCGCGACCCTTTCGCAATTTGTCCATCATTTCAGTGGGCATTGAGAGAAAAACTGCTTCAGCTTCAGCACACAATGTGTCGCCAATATGTGAAGTGCCTTTTGTAAAAATCTTGCGTCCTTCGATGCGATCGACCCAACCGCGATACACGATTTCTTGATGCAGTGGCGTTGGTGCGCGGTACTTAATCGTCAATGTTCCGGTCATGCCAGGACGACCAGTGAGTGATTGAGTCATTCCGAGAACTTCATCAAATGCTGCTGCGATGTATCCGCCGTGGACATGCCCTGGTGGTCCTTCATACGGTTCAGTGAAAGTTGCTGTGCCAGAAATTGATCCGAATTCACCAAACGATTCGTCTTTTTCCATCGTCATCGGCATCGACAGCGGATTCATAGCGCCATAAAACGGGCTGCGGTCAGTGAAGTGAGATTCTGCAGCTGCACTTCCCGGAATGCCACCAGGAGCGTTAATACTCTCGAGTGCCTTTGAAATATGCCCAATGGCGGTGTCAATGTCGTCTACTCGGGCAGTTGACATAAACGAATTAAGAATCAGTTCGCGAGTGACTGCAGCCAGACGAATACGTGCCTTGTCAGCATCAGTTAATTCAGCATTTCGGTCATGGAACGAGGGAAACGAGACGCCTTCAGACTGTTCCGAATCTGAATTACTCACCGAGAACCAACTGTCAACAACACGGGTGCATGATCACTTGGCTTCTCGCCTTTGCGAGCGTTGCGATCGACTTCTGAGGACACTGAACGTTCCGCCACTGATTTAGTAGCAAGCAATAAGTCAATACGCATGCCATGACCTTTATGGAACGAACCATTGCGGTAATCCCACCATGAATACAAGCCACCTTCATCATGAAATCTGCGATACGTGTCTTCCATACCGAACGCATTGACATGAGCCAACGCATCCCGTTCTGGCTGACTGACATGAGTGGCGCCTTCAAAAGCGGCCATGTCGTACACGTCACGATCTTCGGGAGCGATATTGAAATCTCCCGCAACCACAACGTCCTCTGATGGCGAGCACGACGCATCAAGGTGTTGACGCAATCGCGCCATCCACGACAGTTTGTACTGGTAGTGATCGTTGTCTAGTTCTCGACCATTAGGTACGTACACAGAACTCACTCGAACTCCGCCGCATGTTGCAGAGATAATTCTGGCTTCGTGATCGGGTTCAACACCCTCGGCGAAGTTGGCAACAACATTGTCAAGACCGACTCGCGACAAAATGGCGACTCCGTTCCACTGGCCTTGACCAAAGTGGGCACTTTCATAACCCAGTTCAGCAATAGCTTCTGTGGGGAACTTGTCCTGAGCCAATTTGGTTTCTTGCAAACACACCACCTCAGGAGTGTTTGCTTCTAACCATTCCTGTACACGAGGCAAACGAGCCTTCAGCGAGTTGACGTTCCATGTAACAATGACCACGCCTTGACGGTAGTAGGAATGCCCCTACATTGACCAACTGGGGTGCAATTAACGCTTTTTTGCAGGCGCCTTTTTGGCAACAGTTTTTTTCACTGGAGCTTTCGATGGGGCCACTTTTTTGACAGCAACAACTTTTTTTGCAGGTGCCTTTGCAGCGACCACCTTCTTTACAGGCGCTTTCGCGGCGACAGCTTTTTTCACAGGTGCTGACTTCTTGGCGGGTGCAGATTTCTTAACTACGGCAGCTTTTTTCTCTGGCACAGCCTTCTTTGTAACCGACGGTTTGCCTGACGGCTTTGCCACAGCATCAACAACACCTGGCACTGCAAGATCAACACTTCGTCGCGCCGGGGTGTAGCCAACAACCGTCAAGGTCACTGAATCACCAAGAGTGAAAATGTCTCGAGCGCTACGTGGTTGCGGATTGGCCATGTTGCGAAGTGGTACGTACCCAGAGATATCTCCAATGAGTGCAGTAATTCCGTTTGCCGCATACGACTCAACGACGGCCTTCACCTTTGAACCAACGGGATGCTTTTCGACAAACTGCAAATATGGCATGAGTTCATTGGCCATTTTCGCTTTGACGCTCGGAGGCGGAGCCTTTGGAACTGGCATTGGCTTGCTAGCTTCCGGACTTGCAGTCGGAGATTCTTTCTTAACGACTTTTCCTGTTTTTACAGAACGACGACTCGTGGCTCCACGCACCGGAAGTCGCTCGACGAATACCCAACCAACAAGTGGCACTGGCTTTCCACCAATAAGGCGACCTTCATCGAAAAGCCACTTGTATTTACCGTGGAATTCTTGATAGCTGTCGTTCGACAAAATGGAAGCATTCACCTTGTCTGCGATTGCCAAAACAAATGCATCGCCTCGGCCAACTGCGCCCGCCGGAGGCGCAACGAGTTCGTTATTAGCAATTGCCTTTTCGAACTCTGCAGATTCCTTTTTGGCGATGCGATGCCCAAATGTTGCATCAACAACGACTGAGACCTTGGCATTTTTGAATTCATCCATCAAGGCCATGACGGCTTCGTGGAGTTGGGCAAGGCTGGGAACTGATCGACCCTCGGTTGCAATGTTCGATCCGTCGACGATGATGTGTTTGGTCACCCATTCAGTCAATCACCCGAACCCGCCATCTGATGGGCAATCCGTCTAGCCTGACGCCCGTGATACATAAGGAAATTCGTGCTGTTCTCTGGGATTTTGGCGGGGTCATCCTTTCCAGCCCTTTTGAGGCCTTTAATCGCTATGAAACGGCATCTGGACTGCCGTTAGACCACATTCGGCGGGTGAATTCCACTAATCCGGATGGGAACGCCTGGGCCCTCCTTGAGCGCAATGACATCTCGCCCCTTGAGTTCGATGCCCTCTTTGCCTCGGAAAGCGAGGCCCTTGGTCACCGGATACCGGGAGCCGACGTGCTTGCCCTGCTGTCTGGCGATGTGCGCCCAGCCATGGTGGCTGCTCTTGACCTTGTTATCGCCTCTGGGTACCGCACGGCGTGTCTGACTAACAATGTGGTGTCAACTACCCCCGACCCCTCACCACGACAAATTGAAGTCGCCGCAATCATGAAGAAGTTTGATCATGTGGTGGAGAGCAGCAAAGTTGGTTGCAGAAAACCTGAACCACGTTTCTATGAGATTGCATGCGAACTTGTTGGCGTCTCACCAGATGAATGCGTGTTTCTTGACGACCTAGGTGTCAACTTAAAACCAGCAGCAGCAATGGGGATGCGCACCATCAAAGTTGGCGACCCTGCTATTGCACTTCAGGAACTTTCAGACCACTTGGGTCTTCAGTTTTAAAATCCCGAAAATGTTTCGTCCATAAGGTCGCCATGTTCTTGGTCATGAATAGCTTTTGAACCTGTTGCAGGGCTTCCTGAGGCAACCCGAGCTGTATGGCGCAAGTCGTACCCACGTTCTTTCACACGCCAGATGCGGTGCTCAACGAATTGCCATGCACCCATGTTTTCTGGTTCTTCTTGAAGCCAGACAATCTCTTTTGCATTTGGGTACGTAGCTATTGCTTCATTGATTTGATCAATGGGGAATGGATACAACTGCTCAACACGAACGACAGCCACAGGAGCGACGCGCTTATCGCGTTCTGACATGGCGTCCCATGCCACTTTTCCGCTGCACAACACGATGCGCTTGACTGATGCTTTATCGCTAACGAAAGGATCATTCAGAACTTCTTGGAAAGAACCCGATGTCACGTCCTCAAGGCGCGAACGACTTTCCTTCATTCGCAATGGCTGCTTCGGCGTGAAGATAACCAATGGCTTGCGAATATCACGGTGCAATTGACGACGCAGTACGTGGAAGAACTGAGCGGCTGTGGTTGCGTTGACGACTTGAATGTTGTCTTCTGCGCATGATTGCAAGAACCGTTCCACGCGTGCGCTGGAATGCTCCGGGCCCTGACCTTCGAAACCATGTGGCAACAACAGCACCAAGCCGTTTTGTTGCTTCCATTTATCTTCAGCTGCCACCAGGTACTGGTCAAGCACAATCTGCGCACCGTTAATGAAGTCACCAAACTGTGCTTCCCACATGGTGAGAGTGTTGCGGTTCGTATGCGCGTAGCCGTATTCGAAACCAAGTGCTGCATACTCAGACAAGAGTGAGTCGTACACCCAGAACTTTCCAGTTGCACCTGGCAACTGCTGCAACGGAATGAAGTCGGTTTCATTTTCGTAATCAACTAACGCGGCGTGGCGATGTGCGAATGTTCCACGACGAGAATCTTCGCCCATTAAACGAACGTCAAAACCTTCCAACAGTAATGAACCAATGGCAAGTGCTTCGCCAATTGCCCATTCAAAATCGCCATCTTTTTCGAAAGCTGTTTCACGCGCTGCGAACTGACGAACAAGCTTCGGATGAGGCGTGAAGTCGGCCGGGTAATTCGTCAACTGACTAAAGATTCGATCAAATGTTGCTTTGTCGATAGCAGTATTCACATGAGGCAATACGCCAACTGGCACTGGCGGCTTTGCAGCCTTCACCTTTTCAGGTGCGTGTGAGCGAGTGTCGTCAAGTGCAGTCTGAAGCTTGCTCTGATAATCCTGCAGAACCTGTTCTGCAACTTCAAGGCTGATGTCGCCACGCTTTACCAACTGTTCGACATACATCTTGCGAACACTTCGCTTCTCAGCAATAGCCTTGTACATCAATGGCTGCGTGTAGCTCGGATCGTCGCCTTCGTTGTGTCCATGCAAGCGATAGCAGAGCATGTCAATCACAACGTCTTTATGGAAGCGCTGACGGTATTCGAATGCAAGGCGCGCAACGCGGGCACATGCTTCTGGGTCATCACCATTCACGTGGAA
>CALPPK020000135.1 GCA_943325435.2 Bifidobacterium breve | reverse complement strand
AAGAATCTCCTGACTTGACTTGTGGAGTTGACAAACGGTCGTCTGAGTTCGTTGACTGGAAGTTGAAACGACCCTTGTCGCATAACCAGCCCCAGTTCACCGGATCACTATCGACACCTTGGTAACGCAGTAATTCGTCATTCGCGCGAAGGCTCGGTAGCAATTCTCGGTGGCGCTCGCGGAACTAATGAAGACGCATTTATGTGGGGCGCTCTTGCTGACGCAGCCGGAATCACAATGCGTGATGCTCAACTAGACGACGGACTTCCCGCATCAGTGTTCTCGTATTCGCAAGCAACAATCGATTCTGCATGTGCTGGTGGCACTGTGATTCTTCTGGCCCCGGACATCAAGGAAGAACTTCCCGTGTTGTATCTCCGTCTTCGTGATGCGGTGCAGAAGCAGAAAATTCGCCTCATTGAGATTTCATCTCATGAAACTGGTCTCACGAAATACGCATGGAAGTCAATCCGTGCTGAGTCGGGTACCGCTGCTGCAGCTATCCCAGCGCTCATGGCACAAGCAGATGTTTCAGCACAACTTGCGTCTGGCCCAGTAGTAGTTGTTGCTGGTCGTCCAAACCTTGCAGAGTCTGCATCACACACAATGGATGCAATCACTGCTGTCATGGCAGTTGCTCCTTCAGCGACTGTGCTGCCCGTCTTGCGTCGCGGCAATGTCCGCGGTGCGTTGTCGCTCGGACTTGCCCCACGTAATGGCAATGATGCTGCAGCAATTCTTGAAGCATCAGCGAAGGGCAATGTTGATTGCCTCATTCTTCTCGGTGCGGACCCGCTCTCTGATGTGGCAGACGTTGATCTTGCTCGTCGCGGAATTGCAGGGGCAAAGTTTGTCGTTGCTATCGACACCTTCCTCACGGCTAGTGCGTCACATGCAGATGTTGTATTGCCAGCTGCTGCCTATGGTGAAAAAGACGGCACCACGATGAACCTCGAAGGTCGCGTCACTTCGGTTGTTCAGAAGATCACACCTCACGGAACATCGCGAGCAGACTGGATGATTGCAGTCGAACTCATGACTCTCCTCGGACATGAATCGAACTTCACAACTTTGACAGACATTCAGAATGCAATGTCCACCGCAGTTCCAGGGTTCGGCAGCACAACTACTGCAGTAGCAATCAAGCGAGATGGTGTCGTTGTTTCTGTCACCCCACCAAGTTCTGTGGCCTCTGCAACAAACGTTGCAGCACCTCGTAACTCGTATGAGTTCCGCCTTGATCTCAGTCGTAAGTTGTTTGACCGCGCAATCGGCACGATAACCAGCCCATCTCTTGAGAATTTAGCTACCGAAGCGAATGTGTTTATTCACCCTCTTGATCTTGATCGCGTGGGTGCTGCTGAAGGAACAAACGTGCGTGTCTCAAATTCACACAGTTCCATTGTTCTGCCAGTCCGTGCGTCCTCTTCGATTCCTCGCGGAACAGCATGGGTGCCGTTCAATCAACTTGGTGCTGATGTGCGCGAACTCGTGCGTCGTAACGAATCCATCATCGACGTCAGAATTGAGTCAATGTGAAATCAGTAATTTTCGCTATTGATCCTCTTTTGGAAGGCGACGTTCTTTGGACGCCGCTACTCATCGTTCTTGTGAAAGTTCTCTTGGTATTTGTAGTCGGCTTGGTCGCAACAATGCTGATGGTGTGGTTTGAACGCAAAGTTATTGCCGGAATGCAGAACAGAGTTGGTCCAAACAAAGCTGGCCCGTGGGGAATCTTGCAAACTCTGGCAGACGGAATCAAGTTGTTCTTCAAAGAAGATCTCATCCCAGAACGTTCTGATCGGTTCATGTTCCGCTTGGCACCGTACCTTGCATTGGTTCCAGCGTTTCTTGCTTTCGCGATCATTCCGCTTGGTGGAGATTTTCGTGATGGCAAGGGTGGCCTTGTCACCTTGTTCGGGCACGAGACACGACTGCAATTAGCTGACCCTCCGGTCGGGGTGTTATTCGCTTTAGCAATTTCGTCAATTGCTGTGTACGGAATCATGTTGGCCGGTTGGTCGAGTGGTTCTAAGTACCCGTTGCTTGGTGCTGTTCGTGCATCGGCACAGATGGTTTCTTATGAAGCTGCTCTTGGTCTGTCACTCGGAGCAGTTCTGTTGGTGTCTGGAACTCTGTCAACTGCCGGCATCGTCAACATGCAATCGTCGATTGGAAACTGGAACATCGTTGCAACCGGCTTCGTGCCCTTTGTCATTTTCCTCATTGCAGCTACTGCCGAATTGAATCGACCCCCGTTTGACTTAGTGGAAGCCGAACAAGAACTAGTTGGTGGATTCAACACTGAGTACTCGTCAATTCGATTTGCTTTGTTCTTCTTGGCTGAATTCATGAACACAGTCACCATGTCAGCGTTGATCGTGACTCTGTTTTTTGGTGGTCCTCAACCAATCTCTATCGGAAACACCACTTTGGATATTCCATTTATTCCGAATGGAATTGAGGGCACTGTCTGGCTTCTTCTCAAGGTGCTTGTGTTCCTTTATGTATATGTATGGTTCCGTGCCACTCTTCCTCGTTTCCGGTACGACCAACTGATGGACTTGGGTTGGAAGATTCTGATACCTGGTTCTCTTGGTTGGTTCATGCTGCTTGCCGCACAGCGCGTAGGTCGAGATGCCGGATGGGATCAAATAGTTGTCACCCTGGTGACTGCGCTTGTTCTTATTGGTGGCTACGGGTTACTACTTGCCGCACAACATGTCAGTCGCGTTAATCGTGAGAAGGATGGAGCGAGCTTCTAATGGGCTACTTCGGAGGATTTCTTGTCACCATGCGTCAGCATGGTGCACGTAACAAGGTCACTACTGAATATTCAGGTGGCCGCGTATTTCGTCGTAAGAACAACGACGTTAAAGACGAAAAGATTGACAAGCCAGAGCGCATGCATGGCCGTCATGTATTGAATCGTTATGAAGATGGAATGGAAAAGTGCATCGGTTGCGAGCTATGCGCCGGCGTGTGTCCTGCAAAGTGCATTTACGTGCGCGGAGCCGATAACAATCCAGACAATCCAACGTCACCAGGCGAGCGCTTCGGTTTCATGTATGAGATCAACTATTTGCGTTGCATCCACTGTGATTTGTGTGTGGAAGCATGCCCAACAGAAGCAATTACAGAGACCAAATTGTTTGAATTCTCGTTCACCAATCGCCAAGACGCCATTTATACGAAGTCTGAATTGCTAGTAGACAACCAAGGTATGCCACAGCATCTTCCGTGGGAAGACTGGCGCCCAGGCGAAGACCAGAACACTTCTGGTTGGATGCGGGCTACTGCATCTGCCGGTAGCGAGGATTTTGTCGGGGTTGTTTCTTGGGGTGGAGAACTTGGTTACGGCGTTCGTCCTGCAGAGCCCACTCAAAACATCAGTGATGAATCCGAGTTGGATAGCTGATGGAGCTCTTCGTTTTTGTAGTTGCTGCAGCAATGGTGCTTGTCGGTGCATTAGGAGTTGTGACACGGTCCAACCCAGTACATGCCGCCATGAGTCTTGTTCTGACTCTCTTTGGTATTGCAGTGATGTTTGTGTCGCACAACGCGCATTTCTTGGCAGCGGTGCAAGTCATTGTGTACGCCGGGGCAATTGTGGTTCTGTTCTTATTCGTGATTATGTTGCTCGGCGTCGATAAGGCAGAAGATCTCAGTGTTGAACCAATCACTAATCAGCGCCCTCTCGCGGTAATCATTGGTGCCGGCATTAGCGCCATCGTTATCGCAGCAATAGTTTCGTCTCGGGCCGGACTCGGACCATCGGGCAAAGGCCTCAATGAGACCACGATTGAATCTCCTGATGCAAACATTCGTCAACTTGCCCGAGTGATCTTCAGCGACAACGTTTTCGCCTTCGAACTCACCTCGGTGTTGTTGCTAGTTGCGGTGATTGGCACCGTAGTGATGGCACGTAAAACCAAGTCTGTAGGGACCGGGAAATGAGTGTCATGTTTTCTCTCGCAGAGCCAACCTCAACGTGGTACCTCGTGTTGTCAGCGGTGTTGTTCGGCATCGGCACCATTGGTGTCATGGTGCGTCGCAACCCTCTCATTATGTTCATGTGCATTGAATTGATGCTGAATGCCGTGAACCTTTCCTTCGTTGCACTGTCTAGCCAAATTGCCAACATTGACGGACAAGTCGTCGTGTTCTTCGTCCTTGTAGTCGCTGCTGCTGAAGTAGTTGTAGGCCTTGGCATCATCGTTTCCATCATGCGACGCCGCACAACTTTGACAGTCGACGACATGTCAGGACTGAAGGGGTAGTTGCCATGTTGGATCTTGTTTGGCTTATCCCTGCGTTGCCGTTAGCTGGCTTCTTATTGATTCTTCTGTTCGGCCGGATTCTTGGTGAACCTCGTGCCGGAATACTTGCGACACTAATG
Source organism: Bifidobacterium breve (assembly GCA_943325435.2). The sequence goes on along the minus strand of CALPPK020000135.1, from coordinate 690 downwards.
ACCGCATCGTCATTTCTTGTAGTGGTTGGGGTGTACTTCGACCTCTTGTCTCACACTGCAGAAGAACGTCACCATGTCGTCACATTGTTCTCATGGTTGCCAGTCGGATCCTTACAAGTCGATATGGCACTGTTGGCTGACCCGCTGAGCATCACAATGGCGCTCTTCGTTACCGGAATCGGATCTCTCATTCATTTGTACGCAATTGGCTACATGCACGGTGATCCGAAGTTCTCGAAGTTCTTCCTGTATCTCAATCTTTTCGTTTTCTCGATGTTGATGCTTGTCCTTGGTGAGAATCTTCTCGTTACTTTCCTTGGTTGGGAAGGTGTGGGTGCATGTTCATACTTCCTCATCTCTTTTTGGCATACACGTGACTCTGCGGCAACCGCTGGCAAAAAAGCATTTGTGACAAACAGAGTGGGTGACTGGGGAATGATGGTCGCCATGTTCCTCGCTTTCTCTTCAGTCGGAACATTGTCGTATGCAGGAATTAATGCTGCTGCAGATGGTGGGAAACTCGCTGCAGTAACTGCAACTGGAATAGCGATGATGCTTTTTGTTGGCGCTTGCGGAAAGAGTGCACAGTTGCCGCTGTACATCTGGTTGCCAGATGCGATGGAAGGACAGACACCGGTCTCGGCTCTTATTCACGCTGCCACCATGGTGACATCTGGAGTATTCCTTCTT
>CALPPK020000134.1 GCA_943325435.2 Bifidobacterium breve | reverse complement strand
TCATCGTTGCCGGTAGGGGTGCGAGTCGCGAAGTGTTGTCATTGGCGGAGTCTCTCGGTTGGCCAATTTTTGCAGATGCAGTGAGTGGAGTGCGTGAAAGAAACAGTGCCGTGATTATTGGGTTCGATGCAATTCTTCGTTCTGAAAAGTTTGCTTCTTCTCATGTCCCGGAGGTGGTGTTGCGAGTAGGTGCACCCCCAGCGTCAAAGGTTCTGGCTCAGTGGATCACGAAAACAGATTGTCCTGTTATTCAGGTTCGTTCTTCAAGCATGGTGATTGATCCTGATCACAAGGTTCTGTACACAATCATTGGCGACGTGGACACCGCTTGTCGAACTCTCGCATCCGGTTCAGCTTCTTGCGATAAGTCATGGCTTGCTAGTTGGTCACACGCCGAAGTTGCAGCTCAAGATGCCATATCGGTGTGGACGTCTGAGAACTTCAGCGAGCCGTCGGTTGCCAGAACAGTCACATCGGCGATGACTGTTGGATCGCATCTGGTCGTCTCTTCATCTATGCCTATTCGCGATGTTGAATGGTTCGGCACTGCAACGTCTGGCGTCACTGTGCATTCAAACCGCGGCACTAACGGCATCGACGGAGTCGTGAGCACTGCAGTAGGTGTTGGTTTGGCTACAAAAGCCCGAGTAACACTTCTCATAGGAGACATTGCGTGTCTTCATGATTCGAACGGTTTGTGGGCTCTTAACCGTCGTGATGTTGATCTCACAATCGTGGTCACCAATAACGACGGAGGAAGTATCTTTTCGTTTCTTCCCCAAGCTCAGATAGTCAGTAACTCTGACTTTGAACTTTTGTATGGAACTCCACACGGAGCTTCATTCGAACATTTGGCATCTACTCATGGAATCGCTTTCGAACGTGTGACCACAATGAAGGATCTTGCATCGACATTGCAACGTGCAGGAACACGACTTATCGAAGTTCCGTGTGACCGCTTTACGAATGTTGCTCAACACGAGGCATTGCAGTCAGCGGTTGTAGCCGCAGTGGAAGCTACGGCCTGATAATTGCTGAAAGCATGGCCTGAAACTTGGCCTGTGTCTCAGCTAACTCCGCGTACGGATCGCTATCTGCAACTATCCCACCGCCAGCGAATAATCGAGCAGTGCGCATATCGGGTGACATTTCAGCGCATCGAATAGTTACTGCAAACACTCCGTCACCGCTTGCGTCCATGTAGCCGACAGCGCCTCCGTAATACCCACGATCGAGTCCTTCTGTCTTTTCAATAAACGACAAAGCCTTTGCAGACGGATGTCCGCCCAGTGCTGGGGTGGGGCACAAAGCTCGCACTAGTGGAAATACATGAGATGGTGGATCTGTCAGTGCGCCTTCAATTGCGGTTCCGAGATGCTGAACATTCGCCACCGTGACAATTGATGGATCAGCCTCCCAATCGAGATATGAACAGAATGGCAACAACGTGTCATGCACCATGTCAATAACGATTCTGTGTTCAATCTGGTTCTTGGTGCTGGCCAATAATTCTTCTGCAAGGCGTGTGTCTGTCGATTGGTCTCCGGTGCGAGGGGCTGTCCCTGCAAGCGGATGGCTTCGGACCGTAGAACCGTCTACGGATACCAATAGTTCCGGAGACGCTCCGATGATGTTGTTAACGCAATAGCGATAGCTAGAGCCAAAAGACGCACGAAGACGAAGCAGGATGGCATGAACATCTATTGGATCATCGGCATGCACCTCGATGTCGCGCGCAATAACCGCTTTCTGCAGTGATCCGGCACGCACTGCATCTCGCGCCTGTACTACGGCATCGAGATAATGGCCAACTGCTGTTCTGGGTGCAACGCGATAGGAATTGCTGTTCGGGCGTGGGGGCGGGCAAGTGATTGCTGCAGTTATTGCCCGGTGAAACTTCTCATCTGTGAGGTCGTCTTCTGATTCACCAATAAGAGTCACTATTGGGTCATGCCCGTCAGACTTTCGAAAAACTATTCGAGGCAAAATGAACTCTGCAGGTGCTGAAGGGGAGAAGGGAACCAATGCAAAGAGAACTGGACCACTATTTGACAGGGTGGAATCAGAAAGGCGGCTTGGCGTAAGTGAACTAAGGAAAGTCAGTGCCTCTTTTTCGGAGACATTCTGAATGGCCTCTCGGCCAGCAACACCGACGCCATCGCGTACGAAAAGAAAGCCATCGCCGCGACACACTGTGTTTAAATCAAATTGTTCGGTGAGTGTCGCAGTTCTAAAAATCATGAGGCGTTACGGGTGCCAACCATCAATTGGGTAAGGCCACCAGACAATTGTGTGTGCACCGCGTCTGCAAAGCCGGCTCGTTGAAGTTGAGCTACCAGAATCGATCTGTCTGGCAGGTACGCAATGCTTCGTGGCAAATAACGATAAGCAGCGGCATCGCTGAGCAATGCCCCGATGCGCGGCACAATTTTGCCGAAGTAGATGTTGTTGCCGAACCGAACTAGTGGATTATGGGGCACTCCAACATCGAGAAGGGCAATTCGGCCGCCTGGACGAATGACTCGAGCACACTCGGTAAAGAAGACATCAAGATCAACCAAGTTGCGCAATGCAAAACCACAAATGATTCCGTCTACGGAGTGCGAAGGGACTGGTAGGCGCAAGATGTCGGCCTGAGTACGCGGCGCATTGCTGCGGTCGTTTGACAACATTCCAAATGAAAGATCTATTGCAATCGGGCGAAGTTGTGCGCGACGCAAGTCGATACATAGGTCTCCGGTTCCTGCGGCTAAATCAAGGACTGTGGAGTTCGCAGGTAGTGCCAAATCTCTGACTGCTCGGCGACGCCACCGTGTGTCTAAACGAAAGGTCATGATGCGATTGACTAGGTCATAGCGCGGTGCAATGGCGTCGAACATTTTGCGAACCATCTGCGATTTATCTTCACCTTGTGGCAAAGAGGATGTATCCCATGAGGATGGTGTCTGAGGGTCTGATTGGCTCACACGGTAAGGCTATGGGTGGCAGGGACGTCACCCAAGTACGACTCGCCGTTTTTGGTCACGGCACAGCAGAATGGACTATCACTGAGTCCACTGGGAGGACCCCTCATGATTGATTTCACCCTTGCCCCCGAGCATGAAGAGATTCGCAACCGCGTTCGCGACTTTGTTGACAATGTCATTAAGCCGGCAATGGAGCCGTTTGGGCACCGCGATGACATGGCGCCTGAAAAGCACAGTGAATATGTGCGTGAATTGATCGGTCTTCGTAAGAAGGCTGTCGAAGTCGGTCTGTGGCTCCCTCATATGCCAAAAGAGTGGGGCGGCATGGGGCTTGGTCACGTTGCTCTGGCAATGGTGCAAGCAGAAGCTGCAAAGACACGAGTTGGGCCATGGGTTTTCAACTGTTCGGCTCCGGACGAAGGCAACATGCACACTTTGCTTCATTGGGCAACAGATGAACAAAAAGACAAGTACCTGAAGCCGTTGCTTAATGGTGTGTCGTCCTCGTGTTTCGCAATGACCGAACCTGAAGTTGCTGGTTCAGACCCAACATTGATTCGCACGAACGCAATCAAGGATGGCGACGAATGGATCATCAATGGTCATAAGTGGTTTATCTCTGGCGCTCGTCGTGCAAAGTTTGCAATTCTCGTTGCTCGCACTGAGATGGATGTTCCGCCCGGGTCTCGTGGAGCAAATACCGCTTTCATTATCGACCTTCCGACGAAGGGATGGAATGATGTCCGCGAAATTGAAACCATGCACGGTGCAACCGGACATTCAGAGATTGTCATCGAAGATCTTCGCGTTCATGACTCTCAGATTCTTGGTGGCCGAGGAAATGGTCATCGTCTTGGTCAGTACCGTCTCGGGCCTGCGCGATTGGCACACTGCATGCGATGGGTGGCACAAGCTGAAACGGCGCTTGACATGATGGTCGCGCGTTCGCTTGAGCGATACTCACATGGGTCTCTTCTTGCAGAGAAGCAAGGAATTCAATGGCTCATCGCAGACTCGGCAATGGAGATCTACCAGTGCAAGTTGATGATTCTTCATGCGGCTTCAAAGATCGATGCAGGTGAGGACTTCCGTCAGGAAGTTTCAATGTCAAAGCATTTTGTGGCTAATAGTTTGAACCGAATCATCGACCGTGCTATCCAAGTTCACGGTGCTCTCGGTTATTCAACTGATACTCCGCTTGCTGGAATGATGCAGAACGCACGTTGGGCCAGATTTGCTGACGGTGCAGATGAGATTCATCAAATGCGTATTGCTGAAATCACAATTAAGTCGTTCACAGATACAGGCAGCACCCGTGGTGCGACAGGTAACTTGCCGCTCTAGTTTGCGTCTTCAATAGCGATCTGTTTGGCCCATCGGTAGTCGGCTTTGCCTGCTGGCGACCTAATGATTGTTTCTACGAATACGAACTGTTTAGGCAGCTTGAATCGAGCAATGTAGTTCTGAGCGACTTCGAGCAATGATGCCTCTGTAGTCGTTGCTCCGGCTTTCAGTCGAACAACAGCAACTACTTCGTTTCCCCATCTTTCGCTAGGGCGTCCTGTAACTACGCAGTCATACACGTCGGGATGCGCTTTGACGGCTGCCTCTACTTCTTCAGCAAAAATCTTTTCACCGCCAGAGTTAATGGTGACCGAATCACGTCCGTGTACTTCGATCATCATGTCGGCTGTCAAACGCGCTCTGTCGCCTGGGACCACATAACGAGTTCCAGCAACGATGGGGTAGGTCTTCTTGGTCTTCGCTTCATCATTCAAGTAACCGAGAGCAAGGCGTCCACTCTTTGCGAGCCATCCGAGACCTTCATGGCCTGCTTGCAATTCACTGGTGAGATCTTCGGAAAGAATGTGATTCTGCGGCGCCAATGGAAAACTCCCGGTAGTCGAACTGTCTCCGCTTGCTACTTGCGACAATTGACCACCAGCTTCCGATGATCCGAGCCCATCAACCAAAATGACTGATGGAAGATACTTGTGAAACTCAACCTTAAGGTGAGCCGACAATGGCGCACCGCCAGACAAAATGGAAAGTAGCGAAGACAAGTCTCGTTTTGACTCTGCCAAGCCGTCGAGCAATGGTCTGGCAAAGGCATCTCCAACAATCAATA
>CALPPK020000133.1 GCA_943325435.2 Bifidobacterium breve | reverse complement strand
GCCACCAATCATGGCGGGGAGGTGAACGTACGGTCTCGGGAAGGTGAAGGTTCGACGTTTATTCTCCAGATACCTCGTGTTTTGAGGTCAGTATGAGTCACTATGGGAGGGCATGGTGAACGCACGGACAGCAACAGGTATCCCAACGGTGTTGGTAGTAGAAGACGAAGAGTCATTCATTGAGGCGTTGCAAGTCGGTTTGAAGCGCGAAGGATTCCGCGTCGAAGTTGCTCGTGATGGTTTGCAGGCCCTTGAAATGTTCGATCTTGTTCAGCCAGATTTGGTGCTGCTTGATGTCATGTTGCCAAAAATGTCCGGCATTGATGTGTGTCGTCAATTACGCAAGAAGACCACAACCCCCATCATCATGGTGACTGCTAAAGGTGCCGAGATTGACACTGTTGTTGGTCTTGAAGTTGGGGCAGATGATTACGTAACAAAGCCATACCGCCTTCGTGAGTTAACAGCACGTATGCGCGCGGTGATGCGTCGCGTGCCAAATGATCGTGGCGGCGAGCTTTCCGGAGCTTCTATTGAAGTTGGCGACGTGGCACTTGATCCTGATCAGCATGAAGTAATCATTCGTGGAGAAGCACAAGCGTTGCCACTAAAGGAATTTGAGCTGCTTCATATCTTGCTCGCTAATGCAGGGCGAGTATTGCCCCGCGAAACTCTGATTGACCGTGTGTGGGGCAGCGACTATGTCGGAGACACAAAGACGCTCGATGTCCATGTCAAGCGTTTACGTTCAAAAATTGAAGATGATCCGGCCAATCCGACACGCATTGTCACCATCCGCGGTCTCGGATACAAGTACGACAAACAACGTACGGCGTAGTATCGCTGCGTGGTAACGCGGCGCAAAACTCAACCTTTAGAAAACGGCGGTCTGCCTCCCGTCACTGCTTTTCAGAGGTTGTCGCGCACTCATTCACTGATGGTGGCCGGCGAAACATCTATGACATTGGCGCTCGCTGATTCGCTCTTTTTGTCGATTAGCCCTGATGCGGCTCGAACCAAAGTGATTTTGTTTCTTGCAGTGAGCATGGCGCCATTCGCCATTGTGGCGCCGTTTGTCGGGCCTCTCGTTGACCGTATGCGCGGTGGGCAACGCATGGTGGTGCTGATGGTTGCCATCTTGCGTGCGCTTGTACTGATCGGCATGATGCAATCACTTGATTCGCTTGCGCTTTTCCCATTGGCGTTCGCATCACTTGTTCTTGCAAAGACATATTCAATTGCAAAATCCTCGTTAGTGCCCACCACGATTTCAGATCCTGATGGTTTGGTGACAGCTAACAGCAAACTGGGTCAGATTGCAGGCATTACTGGCTTCGTCGTCGTTGTTCCAGTTGGACTTTTGCAATTTCTAAGTTCACAAGCCGCTCTTGGCTTCGGAGTTCTTGCATTTCTTGCTGCGGCACTTAATGCAAACCGCTTACCGAAAAGTGTTGTTGCTGCAACACCAGCAGATGCCCTTGAAACTGAAGAACTACATTCTGAAAGCGTTGTAGCGGCAGCCAATGCAATGCGAGTCTTGCGCGGAGTGGTCGGATTCATGTTCTTTCATTTGGCTTTCTGGTTGCGTCGTGAAATAGCTGGCACTGCATGGTTCGGCTTGGCGATCGGACTCTCTGGACTTGCAACGCTGGGAGCAAACTTTGTTGGTCCGTCTCTACGCAAGAAGATGCGCGTAGAGACAATGCTTCTCTTTGCTCTTGTTACTGTGGGAATAGTCGGCATCGGAACCGCATGGTACGGACGCATTACTGGCGGAATTCTGTTGGCAGCCGTAGTCAATGCTGCTGCAGCAATTGGTCGACTCGCATTTGAGGCAACAGTGCAAAGCGGAGCGCCCGATGCAAACAGAGGCCGGGCCTTCTCGCGCTTTGAAACTCAGAATCAGATGGCCTGGGTTGCTGGCGGGTTAGTACCCGTCATCTTTGCACCCGCCGGATGGGTGGGATTTGCGGTGGTTGGTGTCGTCGGTATTGCGGGGGCGGTGATGTACGCGCAAATGCGAGGAATGTCTATTGGATCTCTAAGCGGGCGAGCCACAACCCGGGGGCGTCGATCTCATTAGGTGTAGGGAGATTTCCCGGCGCTGAGACAAGAGATGGCAGCAATGCGGAGCCCTCGCGCTCTACAACGCCTTGAATAAACGCACGACCACGTTGTTGTTGAGCACGTGTCTGAGAAATGCCGAGGAGTTGTTCTACAAGATGAGAGTTTGTGCCGTTCTGTACTCGACGTCGACGAACAGCTTCGGCAATTGGCGACGCACCACCCAGTAACCGCGCACTGACCGAGTCAACCACGTAGTCGATATAGCCAGAAATAGCAGCAACGTGCGCATCTAGAACTGGGGCAATTGCTTCTTGTTCAGCCGTACGTGAGGCGCCCATCATGACCATTGGGTTAGAGAACAGATTCTGCACTGCCGCCATTGCATCAGCATCGGCTGGGTCAAGATCTGTGAGAGACGACATCAATGCATCAGGGTTTGGTCGAAACGCAGAGACATGTGCCTGCACCAAAGTGGTGAGTCCTTCAGCGATAGCTGGCGCCGCAAGAACTGCGTGTGAAGCAAGTTCGTGAATGAGGACCCACATGCGTAGGTCGTCTTTAGGAATTTCCCATTCCGTTGCGAACGCGTCAACTGAAGATGCAACGATAAGGATTTCCGATGCGTGAGGTCGTGCAAGCGGAATTTCATATTGTCCGAGAGCATGACTTGCAAGCGCGCCAATCATTGAGCCAACAGACATGCCCATCATGGCGGGGGCCATCATTGTTGAAAGGTTTGCCATCATGGCTGTCATCGGATCATCAGGAACATCACTATCTGTGTTCTGCGGCTGAAGCGCTGTAGCAAGGTTTGTGAATAGCGGGCGCAGGTCAGTCAAGGTGCGATGTGCCCACCGTGCTCGCGTTGTCGTGAGAATTTCCGTATGCGTATCGTTTGATCCGGTGGAGAGAGACGTGATCGCCCGAACATGCATATCGGCAATGTCTGCAAGCGAATTGAACGCTAGGCGTGTGGCTGTATCTGGTTCTGGGTCTGGTGAATCACCTACAGCGCCTAGTTGTGCGAACTGTTGCGCAAGGTCCCAATTCAGCGGCCCTTGACCAGCCATTGCCCTCATCATGTCGTTGAAGAAGGGGATGCCACCGAAAGGATTGGAAGCATTCATGTCACCATCAGCCATTCACTCATGATAGGAGGCGCGACGTGAGTTACATCGTCAGGGTTGACGCAAGAGTGTCCGAATCATGCCAATTATCGAAGCTTTATTCAGCATCCACGCAGAGTGATCGCGGCGCACCACGATTCCGACCAATTGTCCTTGCGAATCACGAACTGTTGCAAGTCCATGAATTGTGTCGGTGGAATTGATTGGCACATCGGTTGATTTCTCATCAGTCGACAAACTGGGCTGAGGCACAAACGAAACCGCTGCGGCTGTGTCGACAACTTGATACTGCGATAGATCTGAAATTTGAGTGGGATCAATCAGGTGACTCAGATCTGGTGCAGGTCCCCACACTGACTTTTCTTCACAATGAACGAGAGCTAGTCCAGTCGATGGATCTTTTGCGACGATTCTGACCGGTGCACTGAGTCCCGTCTCTGACGTGACCCATAGAGAAGTGGCAGTGGCTATGTCGTCGCTAGCTGCAATCCAGACGCCGTTTCCAAGAGACAATGCCGAAGTTGTGCCGGCATCACTCTTGATGACGGTCATCTCCTTCGGCGAATAGTTCTTGACCAGCGACACGGTGCTGCTTGGGGATGCTTGAAATACAGCCTCTATTTCTTCTCGGTATGAAGAGATGCCCTTTGGAACTGCGATGGCGAGAACTACACCCGATGCCACCAGGCTGATGCCCGCGGCAAAAGCAGTCAGGCGTCGACTGATTTTTGGTGGCGTTGTTAGGAAGTCTGTACGTGCAGCATCTGCCATCTCGGCTGGGTGGCGCCACGTGCGTTCGTACGCGGGCACGGGTGCTTGATCTTGGTTCTCAAATTCGTCGGCACTCACAAGTGTCAGACACTAATCGCGATGGGTGCACAAGTGTCGGCGCCATCGCAAGCCCTACCCAGTGCTGTGAGAGTACGATTGAACTATGCCTGCACCGTTGCTCGGAGAAGAGTGGTTCGAATTAACCGCCTCAGAACTCCCCATCGGCGACATCTATCAGTGGGCAGTGCGGCCAGACTGCGGCGCCGTGGTTCTGTTTTCCGGCACAGTTCGAGACCATGCTGATGGCCGCACCGATGTCACATCGCTCGAATATGAGGCATACGAAGATGCAGTGATTCCAGCATTTGCAAAGATTGCTAATGAAGCGCGAGTCCGTTTCGCTGATGCCCGAAGGATTGCAATATTGCATCGCACTGGTGAATTGTCATTAGGGGAATCATCAGTTGTTGTTGCAGTGTCATCGGCACATCGCCCCATTGCATTTGATGCCGCACGGTTTCTCATAGATGCGTTGAAAGAATCTGCTCCAATTTGGAAAAAAGAAAATTGGGATGGTGGGTCTGATTGGGGAACCAATGCCCACAACATCACAACACCACAACAAGTGGCGAGTAACCCATCATGATCGCTCTTTCTTTTTTCACCGGTCTTTTTTCTTTCATCGCAATCGTGTCTGGTGCAACGTTGCTTGTATTGATTTATCTTGATAACCGCAATGTTCGTATTGATGACGGAATCGCAAACTTCCGCCGACACATTGATGCATTGTCTCCCGAAGCGAGACAGTCATCCGTGCATCGAAACAACCAAGAAGACCGGCGCAACTAATGAGCACAACTCGTTTCTCCATAGAAGGACCTAACCATGGCTCGTGACCTCGCAATCGACCTCGGTACTGCCAACACTTTGGTGTACATGAAGGGCAAGGGCATAGTGCTCAATGAGCCTTCAGTTATTGCGGTAAATCGCCAATCTGGTGAGGTTTTGGCCACTGGTCATGACGCGTGGGACATGATTGGTCGTACGCCGAGTTACATCGTTGCTGTTAGGCCTTTGCGTGGTGGTGCAATCACAGACTTTGACATCACCGAACGAATGATTCGCTTGCTGTTGCAACGTGTTGGTGTTTCTCGGTTCACGCGGCCCAAAGT
>CALPPK020000132.1 GCA_943325435.2 Bifidobacterium breve | reverse complement strand
CGGCGCCACCAAGTGCGCAATGGGCCAGTTGCATATTTACTTGTTGCTCCAATAAGTGCAGTAGAGATCAGTACACGAGGCAGAACATCGATTCGCGCAAAGTACGGCGCAAGCACAAGAGTAAAAATCAAGGCGATGGGGTAGACCCATGCAACGTCCGACAGAAATTTGCCTGTACGAGTCTTGTGTCGTTCTACTTCACCGAGGGCATTAAAGAACTCTTCTGTTCCGGCAGTGACAGTTACCTTTTCTGACAACACCAGACGGTCAGCGCGTTCACGCAGTTCTTGACGGACGTCAGATCGTTCCCACTCGCGTAAATGCAAGACATCAAGAAAGCGAAAAACCATGTGATACGGGTCTGAAGGTTTAGCAGGCCATAAGACCGTGGCTCCAAGACACCCTGGGGCTGTTTGCACCGCTTCTGTCATGTCGTGGCACCAAGTTTCAAACTCGGCCTTGTGGCGAGGCTCTACGGTGCGAGCAATAGTGACGGTGACAGTACCTGGGGCAATTTTTGGCAACTGTCCTGTGTTGAAATCTCCGGTCAGGTCTGGCATACACGGTACGGTAGTGCCCAATTGCTTCGGCGATAGACCACCCTATGAATGCCCTTGTTGTGTACTGCCATCCCGTTGAGGGAAGTTTCTGTTCTGCGATGCGTGATGCCGCCATTTCAGGGTTACGTGCCGCGGGACACACGGTGGATGTCATTGATCTTGCAGCAGAACATTTCAATCCTGTGATGTCGACATCAGAGTGGAATACATACCAGCAGGGAAATGGTGACGTACCAGTCGGGCTTGAGCGTGATGTGGCCCTTGTTACAGCTGCAGAGATCATCGTGTTCGTCTACCCAACATGGTGGGGTGGGTTACCTGCACAACTAAAGGGCTGGTTAGAGCGTGTGATGTTGCCGGGAACAGCTTTTGTGTTCAATGAGAACAATAAAGTGCGGCCTGGTCTAAGAAATATCCGACGTATACATATTGCTTCCACATTTGGCTCGCCATGGTTGTACGTACGTTTAGTGAACGACAATGGTCGTCGCATATTGGCTCGTGCATTTCGGCTGAACACGTCATTACGAACAAAAGTTTCTACTTCGAGTTTGTATGCAATGGACACAGCCACGGATGCAAGCAGAAAGAGTTTTCTTGCGTCTCTTGAGAAGAAGATGGGAACCTTGTGAAAGTCCTTGTCATTCTCGCTCATCCATCTTCAGAGTCCTTTGTCTCTTTTCTCTCTTCCGAAGTACTTGGTGAACTAAAAAATGGCGGACATGAAATTCGTCATCATGATCTGTGGGCTGAGAATTTCAGTCCAGTGTTTACTCCGTATGAACGGTTGAATCATGTAGGGGATGTGGAAGAAAAACTGAAGTCGCTTCCTGAACTACGTCAGCACATTGAAGATTTGCAGTGGTGTGAAGCATTAGTTCTTGTATACCCAACATGGTGGTCAGGTCAACCAGCAATATTGAAGGGTTGGTTTGACCGAGTGCTTATGAACGGGGTCGCCTGGGTTCTTCCTGAAGGTGCGAATCGAATTCAGCCACTTCTTACCAACGTGCGGCATCTGATCGTGGTGACTACACACGGATCAGGGAAGTTAGTCAATGCTTTTGAAGGGGAGTCCGGGAAACGAACCGCGTTTCGTTCAGTGCGACTGATGCTTCACCGCCGAGTTCGTTGTGAGTGGTTGGCGATGTATGGCGTAGACAACGCAACGCTTCGCCAACGCCAGAAATTCTCTGGTCGTGTACGCCGGCGAATCAACCGTGTCTTGAAGTAGCACGGTTCATTACATCCCTAGTCTGTCTAGTACCGTCACATTTATGAAAATATTGCAGGTTCAACAACTTGGGTCGCTTGATGACATAGAGATTGTGGAAATTGATTCACCTGAACTAGCCGATGGGCAAATACGTGTAGCTGTCTTGGCTAGTGGCTTGAATTATGTGGACTCACTAATGATTGAGGGTAAATACCAAATCAAGCCGCCGGTCCCTTACCGGCCAGGTTCTGAAATTGTTGGTCGAGTTGTTGAAGTTGCATCTGACGTTACGAATCTGAAGATTGGTGATCGAATTTTCTCACCAAGTGGTGGCTTTGCAGATGAAGCCGTACTTTCCTCAAGTCGTGTGATTCCAATTCCAGATCAGTTGAGTGATGGTCAGGGCGCGACGTTCATGCAGAGTTATTTGACGGCATGGTTTGCATTTCATAAGCGGGCTCACGTGCGCGACGGTGCCACCATGTTGGTACTTGGTGCAGGTGGTGGAGTCGGATTAGCCGCCGTTGATCTTGGTGTTGCAATAGGCATGCGAGTTATCGCAGCTGCATCCAGCGCCGAAAAGCGCCAGTTGGCATTAGATCGCGGAGCTTTTGCTGCAATCGATGTTCTGAATGAAGATGTAAAGCTACGCACTCGTGAATTGTGCGGTGGTGGAGTTGACATGGTGTACGACCCAGTCGGTGGCGACCTTGCCGAACAGTGTTTGCGTGCACTGGCGCCATTTGGTCAGTATCTCGTTGTTGGTTTCGTTGGTGGAATTCCGCGTCTTCCAGCGAATCATGTGTTGTTAACTAATCGCACAGTGGTTGGTGTTGATTGGGGTGCATGGGTCGGGCGAAACATCGTTGAGAACCAAGGCATGTTGGTTGAAGTGTTGGCAGAAATCGCAGCAGGAAAACTTCACCCCGTAGAACCAGTCATGTACCCGATGAGCAAAGCTGTTCAAGCGATGCGGGATTTACAAGATCGCAAAATTGCGGGCAAAGTGGCGCTGGTACCCGTCTTTGACTAGCGGCTCGTTACGGAGCACATGGTGCAGTGCCGGCTTCGATTGTTACGCCGTCAAGCGCACTGATGAAGTCCCAAGAAAATGACTGTGGTGTCAAAGTTAAAGATAAGACCCCGTGATTTGAGTTGTATCGAAATGCGCTTCCCGGAACTGCGTCTCCGATCGGAGTAACTGGTGCACCACCAAGTCCGCTGATAAAGAGAGGCATTCCGTCAACTACTGGAGCACCTAATGCATTCAGTGGTGTAAAACGTTCGTAAATATGGTCATGAGCTGTCAACATGAGATCAGCGCCGCCGGTTACTGCGGCTTCCCACAAATTACTCACGCTGGAAGTTGCAAGTGAACCACTCGACACGAATGGATGGTGCATCATCACGGCTGCGCACTTGTTTTCTTCACGAGCTCGTTGCAATTCATTTTTCAGCCATTGTGTTTGAGCTGATGTGGCTGAGCAACCGGCATAGATCTGACCTTGACACCAAGAGTCAACTGCAATGACGCGCCAACCACCTGCGTCTACTGTCCAGTATGAGGGAGACATCTGACTGAAGTAATCGACATACCCTGCAGCACCCGCTGTGAGATATTCATGATTGCCGCGAATGGGGTAAGTGATTGCACGAAGGGCGCCCCAGGATAAATCAAAGTTGCTCATTAGTTCTTGCGAACTTGCGCTTTCGTACTGCAGATCACCAAGGGCGAATACGCCGTCTGGCTTCAATGATGAGATCAGTGAGCCGGTGGCATAGTCCCCACATTGCGTGCCGCTTGGTCCCGTAGTGCTAACTGCGCGCCTGTTGTCATCACAAGCGATATCACCGACCGCAATTATTCGTGCGGACTGATCAGTACCAATCGACTTCATTCGCACACCGTTTGGCCAGATTTCGATCCCGGTTGAACGGATTCCACTTGGACCGCTTCCACCGTCGCCTAGTTGACCTTGTAAGCCGAGGCCCCAACACCTCATGGCTCCAGAAGTATTGGCAATTGCACAGGCATGGGATTCTCCCGCCGCGAGAGCAGTCATAGAACCAACTTTGGTGCTGGCCAGAATTTTCTGAGGGATGGACGAAGCAAATGACGAACCATTTGATAGTTGGCCGAATCTATTTCGACCCCAACACCACGTAGTAGCAGCGGCAGTGATTGCGCAGGCGAATTCATTACCGGCAGTTAAGGCAACTGGCTTTTTGATTGACGTTGTGTGAGGTGCAATGCGAGATGGACCAGATGTGCGGGCTAATTGACCATATTGATTTCGTCCCCAACATTGCACACGAGTATTCAATGCAATAATGCACGTGAATGCACCTCCCGTGGCAACAGTCGTTGCGCGAACCTTTGGCACATACGTAGGAACTAGGAACGGTCCCTTGGCGCGCAAGCCGAGACGGTGATAGCCGTTCGATCCCCAGCACCACACAGAAGATGTACGTCGAACTGCACATGTATGTTCGGTGCCGACATCAAGTGACTGCACTTTGTCAATACTTGCCCTCACGGGAAGGACTGAATCTAATCGTGTGTTGTTGCCTAATTGGCCACGCGTATTTGCCCCCCAACACCACACAGTGTCGTCATTTTGGGTCGCGCATGAATGCGTCTTTCCTACTGACACAGTTCGAACATTGAGCAGTGGAACTTGAAGTGGAACTGGTGAATCATTTATCACAATTCTTGATGTCACAACATCGAGCGAAGTAGCGATAGTTCCCCAGCACCACAAGGTGGCGTCAGTGCGAACGGCACATGATGTAGTGCCAGCGACGTCAACCATTAGTGCATTAGTCATCAAGGAAGGACTAAAGGCAATCGTCTTGGTCAATGAGCCTGTCCCCAGTTGGCCTCGAGAGTTAGAACCAGTGCACCACACCGAGGCATCACGCACGATGCATGTGTGTTCCGTACCAGCGCTAACAGATGTAATGACTGGGATCACCGACATTCCAGGAGCGCTTACAGTTTCTGCGGCACTCAGCATGGCATTTTGCGGAAGAAGTATTCCTGATCCGAAGAACAAAGTGAGTGCGATAAAGATTTTCATGGAAAGTACCGAAGCGGTGTAACCACGCTAATGAGAATTAGCTGACGAGATGCATCACCAAATGATTAGAGACCAAATGGTGTGTAACCAGGTGCTGTCAGAGGCCACGGCTTAATTTTTTCGATATGTGAGGCAAGACCAAGTGTGAGATTGTCTGCAAATCTCGGGCCTGTGATGTGAATGCCACATGGGACACCGTTGTCATCAAGACCCATCGGCACACTTATGGCCGGGTGCCCTGTGAAGTTTGCATCAGGCGTGTTCAGCGTGACCATTGGGTCATCAGTATTTCCG
>CALPPK020000131.1 GCA_943325435.2 Bifidobacterium breve | reverse complement strand
TCCGTTCATGCTGTACCCAGTGCACACCTTCACTTCATCGAAAGTATCCAAAACATCAAGCTTTGTCAGTGCAATTTCAGTCAAAGAGTTCACACGCGTGGCATGACGCAACATCACAGTGTCAAGCCAGCCAGTGCGACGGCGACGGCCGGTAACAGTTCCGTATTCACGACCAATATCTACAAGTGCTTCACCAAGCGCATCGGTGAGCTCTGAAGGGAACGGGCCCATGCCTACGCGTGTTGTGTATGCCTTAGTTATTCCGACAATTCGATCAATGTGGCGTCCCCCAAGTCCACTTCCAACTGCTGCACCACCAGAAATGGGGTTGGATGAAGTCACGTATGGGTACGTGCCGTGATCAATATCAAGGAACGTTGCTTGTGCGCCTTCCAACAAAATGTTTTCTCCGCGCTCACGAGCATCATGCAATAAGTTCACAGTGTCTGCAACATACGGAGCAAGACGTGCGGCATACGCGACAAACGCTGAAACAACTTCTTCCACATCAAAGGTGTCGCCACCAACATCGCTTACTTCACGACGTGCAGCAATGGCACGCTCGCGTACACGGTTTTCAAAACTCTTAACGTCCAGAACTTCCCCGACACGAATACCTGCACGCTTGACCTTGTCAACATATGCAGGTCCGATGCCCTTCAATGTTGTGCCAATCTTTCCGTCGCCACGAGCTGCTTCGAGAGCTGCGTCCATTGCTTGGTGCCACGGGAAAATCAGATGCGCAAGACTTGAAACTTTTAAGCGAGCAGTAGAGATTCCACGCGATTCAAGAGCGTCAATTTCTTTAAACAAAGTTGGCAAGTCAACAACAACGCCGTTTCCAATAACCGGGGTCACGGTGTCGTAAAAAACGCCACTTGGAGTCAGTTGCAGGGCGTACTTTTGATCACCAATTACGACGGTGTGGCCGGCATTGTGGCCGCCTTGGTAGCGAGCAACGATCTGATGAGAAGCGGCGAGGAGGTCAATAACTTTGGCTTTGCCCTCGTCACCCCACTGGGTACCTACAACAACGGTGACGCTCATACACGCTCCTCCTTCGGAACGTGAATTAACTCTACTTGGTATGGGCGAAACTCATCCGCTCCCTTTCATCGCCCGCAGGTAGATTTCTCTATGTGACCGCAATCCTTCGCCGCCAGACATGGTCGTCCATGACCACTGCCGACAGGGGGGCGCTGTGCCACCGCGGCCTCAACGACATCTTCGACGCTGGTCTGCGCTCGTCCATTGGCGAATTGATTGAAGATGTCCGATTGCGCGGCGACCAGGCTGTATGCGACGCACTCCAGAAATTCGATGGCATCACTCTGGCTCCCAGCCAATTACGGGTTTCAGCGCAAGAGATTGCCGATGCCCGTATCGACCCCGCCGTCGAGAATGCCATTATCGATGCCATCTCTCACTTACGCGCCTTCAACGAAGAGCTGCGCGAACGGTCGAGCGACTGGCAAATGGAGCTGGAAAATGGGCTCATCGCCGGCGAGAAGATCACTCCGATCTCCAGCGTCGGCCTGTTCGTACCAAGTGGCAAAGCCAGTTATCCATCAGTTGCATGTCAGCTTGGTGTCCCCGCTGTTGTTGCCGGGGTACAAAACATCGTCTTGGTGGTTCCCCCTATTCCGGGCGGAAACGGCGCAGTTGACCCCGCTGTATTAGTGGTGTGTCGCCTGCTTGGCATCACCAATGTTTTTCGCATCAATGGCCCTGCGGGAATTGCGGCTCTCGGTTTCGGCACCGAGACAATTCCCCGCGTTCGAAAAGTTGTCGGGCCTGGCAGCCCTGCTGTCACTTTGGCTCAGGTAGAAATGCAGCGCCATGGCCTAGCCACCATGATGCTGCTCGGCCCCACCGAAAGCCTTGTTGTTGCAGACCACACCGCGCACGTTGGCAAGGTTGCATCTGACCTTCTTATAGAGGCCGAACACGGCACCGACTCTTCTGTTGTGCTTGTCGCTACTTCTGAAGAACTAATCGACGCTGTTGAAGCAGAACTACAAATTCAACTCGCAGATCTTCCCGATGTTCGCGCTGAAGCATGCCGCGCATCACTTGGACCTAACGGTGGTGCCGTACTTGTTTCCACATTGAACGAAGCTGTTGAGGTGGTCAACATGTACGCACCTGAACATTGTCAAATAGCTGTTGACGCACAGTACGAAGAGCGCGTTGTTGATGCAATTGTCAATGCTGGCGAGATCTTGATTGGGCAACACACACCATTTAGTGCTGGCAACTTCATTATTGGTGCACCAGCATCACTGCCAACTAGTGGATTCGCACACGTTTCTTCTGGTATCACTGTTGAAGCATTCTTAAAGCGCACAGCAGTTGCTCAAGCAAATGAACCAGCTCTGCGTCGCATGGCAGACAACATCATTGCTTTTGCAGACCACGAAGGTTTCCCCGCACACGGCAACGCAATTCGTCGTCGCTTTCAATCAAAGTAGCAATCGACATGAAGATTGCGATAGTCGTTGTTGCGTACAACGCAGAAAAGACTCTTCGGTCAGTTCTTGATCGAATTCAACCAGACATGGTCAAGAGAATCTCATCGGTCATTATCTGCGATGACTCCTCCACTGACGACACGTACAACAAGGCGCTTGAATACCGCCATAGCAATACACAACTCCCAATTCTTGTAGTTCGGAATCCGACTAACCAGGGGTACGGCGGCAACCAAAAGACTGGCTACCAGATTGCATTCGATGATGGTGCCGACATTGTTGTGATGCTTCATGGTGACGGCCAATACGCTCCAGAAATACTCAATGAAATGATTGAGCCATTTAATGATTCTGATGTTGACGCTGTCTTCGGATCACGAATGATGTCCAAAGGTGCAGCACGCCAAGGTGGCATGCCGCTGTACAAATATTATGGAAACAAAATTCTCACCAAGTGTGAAAATTTGTTAGCTGGGGCCGAATTATCAGAATGGCATAGTGGCTATCGCGCGTATCGAGTATCAACACTGAAAACTTTGCCACTCAATCACAACTCAGATGGTTTTGATTTTGACACTCAAATCATTCTTCAATTACTCGGGCGAAACGCAAAAATTGTTGAAGTCCCTATTCCCACGTATTACGGCGACGAGATCTGTTATGTGGATGGTGTTACCTATGCGCGTCAAATTATGGTTCATGCGCTGAAATACCGTTTCCACATGATGGGGTTCGGTCGCAACTCACATAAGAGAACAAATGACATAGATGTCTACGAACGAAAGACGGATGACAATTCGTCCCATGGGAAATTGCTGTCTCACATAGCAAAAAGACCTGCAGGCCTTCTTGTAGATCTCGGGTGTTCCGATGGAAAACTGTCATCTGAATTTCGCCAATTCGGTCACACAGTTATTGGCGTTGATATTCACCAAGCGTCGGGCGTCGCAGACAATGTAGACAAATTCATTGTTGGCAATCTGGACCAAGGTTTACCGTCAGAACTTCCATCGGCAATTGACATTGTGGTCTGCGCCGACGTGCTTGAACATGTCCGCGAACCTGAAGAGTTACTAAAAGAACTAGCAACACGTTTGAATCGGGGCGGTGTGGTGGTTGCCAGCATTCCCAACTTCGGCCACTGGTACCCGCGAGTACGAACAATCCTTGGACTTTTTGATTATGACTCTCGCGGAATTCTCGACAGCACTCATGTTCGTTTCTTTACTCGACGTAGTTTCGAACGCACTGCACTTGCAGCCGGTTATACGGTGAAGCGAATTGGTTACACCGGATTACCACTTGAGGTGGTTCTGCGTGGCGGGAATGGGGAGAAGGTGCCTGCCATCTTGCGACCTATTCAGATGATTGATGCGTTCCTTATCAAGATTCGTCCTCAGTTATTCGCGTACCAGATGTTGTACGAACTTAGGCCATGAAAAATCTGGCTCAAAACTTTTACAAACGTCATTGGGCAGAACAAATACTTTTGCTGGCGACGCTTCTGTGGATTATTCGTTACTCACAGCTTGTAATTTCACGACAAAACAATTTCACTACGTACGATTTTGATCTCGGTATACACAGTCAATCAATTTGGCTTTTGTCCCAAGGCAAGTTTTTCAACACGGTATGTGGTTTGCCAGTATTCGGACATCATGCGGAATTCATGTATTACCTCCTTGTCCCGCTTCAGTGGTTGGGCGGTGGACCAAATCTTTGGAACGTATTGCAAGTCATTGCTCTTGGTTCTAGCGCGCTCGTAATCTTCAAAATTGCGCATTACAAACTGAACAGCCATACCGCAGCGCTTATCTTCAGTTTCTCCTGGCTGTCTCTCCCAACTACCGGTTTTTTGGCATGGGAAACGTTCCATCCAGAAGTGATGGGGGCACCGTTTCTTTTTCTCGGTTATTTCTATGCAATCACTGCTTCGGATAAGGCGCGCGGTCGTTTTCAAAGAAGTTCACTCGCGATGTTCTGGTTATTGGTTGCAGTTCTCTGGAAAGAAGACCTCTCGCTCGCGGTAATCGGCATCGGTGTAATTCTGATGTTTCGCAATCAGCGTCGTCTTGGTTTCAAACTTGTACTAGGTGGCGCTGTTTACTTCCTTGTCATCGGAGTTTTCCTAGTACCTACTCTTTCGGGAGATCTCAGTGCGTACGGTGCCCTATACGGCAACCTCGGTACGACTCCATTTGAAGTTGCAAAGAATTCCCTCATGCACCCGTCTCGATTTATCAATCGACTGTCTGACAACAATGCGTTGTCATATGCAAACCAAATCACAGCACCACTTGCCTGGGCCTCATTGTTGTCGCCTTTGACTTTGATAATTGGAATACCTCAGTTCTTTATCAATATCTTGACCACCGCAGATTTCACGTGGTCGATGATGTACCACTATCAAGTTCTGCCGATCATTGCGGCCGTCTTGGCTGCGATTGACGGTGCTGCTTTTCTGCGTCGCCACAACAAGTTGATCTTCCAGCTCTCATTGGTAGCTGTTCTTTGTTCTTCCGTCTGGACTGCACGTAACTGGGGCAACTCTCCGTACGGCAAAAAATTCAATACCATCTCATGGGGTTCATACAGCCCAATGGTCGACGGTTGGAAAGCCGCTATAAAGCGAATTGGTTCAGACGATGAAGTGTCTGCTCACTATTCATTGGTGCCACACATCGCAGATC
>CALPPK020000130.1 GCA_943325435.2 Bifidobacterium breve | reverse complement strand
GAACCTTGAACATCAGTTGTGGGTACACACCAAAGACAACAATCGCAATCAGAAGTGGTGTCCAAGCAATCCACTCAAACTTGTTGACATCGTGGATGTCTTCGTCATGTCCGTGACCTGCAGCAAACTCTGCAGTTGGTTCACCAAATGCGATGCGCTGGAAGAGCCACAACAAGTAGCCAGCCGCAAAGACAGTTCCGATTGCAGCAACCACCATGTACGCGCGGAACACGTTCACTGAAAGACCTGGAGCTGGTTGGTAAGCAGACAAGATTGCAGGGAACTCGCCCCAGAAACCTGCAAGACCTGGCAAACCAAGTGATGCCATCGCACAGAAACCAAGGATCCATCCAAGTTTTGGCATCTGCAACAACATGCCTGAAATGCGCTTGATTTCAAGAGTGTGGTAGCGCTCTTTCACAGAACCAGCAACGAAGAACAACATGCCGGTGATGAGACCGTGAGCAACCAGTCCGAACATTGCAGCATTCATACCAAATGAAGTGAGAGTTGAAATACCAAGCATCACGAAGCCCATGTGAGCTACAGACGAAAACGCAATAAGGCGCTTCATGTCAGTCTGTGCAAGACAACCGAAGGAACCGTAGATGATTCCGATCACTGCAAGACCGCCGATATATGGCGCCCATGCTTTTGCTGCTTCAGGAAGAACTGGAATTGCAATACGCACAAAACCGTATGTACCCAACTTCAACAACACTGCAGCAAGGATGACTGAGCCCTGGGTTGGTGCTTGCGTATGAGCATCTGGCAACCAGGTATGGAATGGGAACATCGGAACTTTGACCGCGAAGCCAACGAACATTCCGGCGAAGATCCAAATTTGAGTGGTGCGTGAGATGTTCATGCCCTGCTCAATAAGGAATGGAATAGAGAAGCTCTCTGCTCCGGTCTTGAAGAACAATGCAAGGAACGCAACCAACATAAGCGCTGATCCGAACATGGTGTACAGGAAGAACTTAAGTGATGCATACTGGCGATTCTCGCCACCCCATACGCCGATCATGAAGTACATCGGCAACAACACAAGTTCGAAGAACACGAAGAACAAGATGAGGTCACGCGCTATGAATGTTCCGGCCATACCTGTTTGCAGAATCAACATCAAGATGAAGAATGCTTTTGGATTTCCAGGTGACGGCACATGATCCCATGAATAAATCATGACGAGAACTGTGATCACCATTGACAAGAGGTACAGCGGAAGGCTGATGCCATCAATACCAATGAAGTACGACGACTTAATCACTGAAATCCAGTCGTGCTGCGCCACGAACTGCATGGTGCCGGCATTGCCGAAGTCGAACTGGATCATTGTGTAAATACCCACAGCGAGTGTGGCGATTGCTGTTGCGATAGCGACTGACTTGATCAGCGCCTCTTCAGCTTTCGGTATGAACAGCATGATGAGGACTCCGACAAGCGGCAAAAATGTGCCGACTGTTAGAGCCCAGTTGTGGTTGCTTATGACTTCCATTGCGGTAGCTCCCTAGGTATTTACGATGACGAGTACGAGGGCGCCGATGGCGGCAGCGCCGAACAACAACGCCCCATACTGATTGACTTTTCCGGACTGAACAGGACGAAGAGCGCTTCCGGCACCTTGGGCAACACTGCCCGTACCATTCACTGCGCCGTCGACCACGCGTTGATCGATGTTGCGATACACCCAACCAGCAACTCCCTTTGCTGTGGTGCCTGCTCCATTAACGACGCCATCAAGAACTTTTTGGTTGAACCAATACACAGCGGCTGCAATCGGGTGCGCAATAGAACGAACAATGATTTTTTCGTACAACACATCGAGGTAGTACTTGTTAACAAGAAGTTTGTAACCGAAGCCCAAGACTTTGTTGCGCTCGGTGAGACCAACAAACTTCTTGTTCTTCTTTGCGTACAACTGAATACATACAAACAAACTGAGAAGGAAGCCAGCGAACACAATCAGCATTGACAATCCGGCCTTCGACCACTTAAACGGTGCATGGTTGAGTTGCGGTGCCGCACACACGCCTTGTTCAGGTGTCTCAGTTCCACATGGCGAAGAATGATGTCCTTCTTCTGCTGAATGGGAATCTTCGCCCGCAGCAGTTGTCGACCTCAGCATCTCTGCGCCTGCTTCGCCCTCTACAACTGTTGCATGGGAATCATCAACGGTCGCATGCTCAGAATCAGTCATAACTCCTGTTTCAGGAGCGACAGTTGAATCTGTTGGAGCATCAGATGAAACACGCGCTTCACCAACTCCACCTACGACATATGCAATACCTGTTGGGTTGATTACTTCGGCGCTTGGCTCAACCCACTTCTTAAAGTTCTCAAACTTTTCGCCGAATGGCAGAGCGTTCAGGAAGCCAGAGCTAAGTGCAAGCGTGGCCAAGATGATCAACGGAACAGTGATGAGCCAGCCAGATTCATGAGGCCCGTGTGATGCATGATCATCGTGTGAATCATGAGCGTCGTGGCCATGATCTGCGTGGTCATCATGTGCGGCATGCGAGTCGTGGCCCGCTTCTTCATGATGTTCACCAGCAGAAGCACCACGTGGCTCACCAAAGAAGGTGAGGTATGTAGCACGAGTCATGTACGCAGCGGTAAGGAATGCACCGGCAAGTCCGACATACATAAACACGTTGTAGCCATTGTGGCCAACGTTGTCGATGATTTCATCTTTTGAAAAGAAACCAGAGAATGGGAACACTCCACAGAGTGCAAGCGTCGAAATGATCCAAGTGACAAAAGTGATCGGCATGAACTTGCGAAGTCCGCCCATGTCCTTTTTCATTTCAAACGAGTGATGAGAAGAGCTATGGCTAATTGATCCGGCACCAAGGAACAAACAAGCCTTAAAGAAAGCGTGTGTGAAGATATGGAAGACGGCAGGCAACCATGCGCCTGCGCCGAGTCCCATCATCATGTAACCAAGTTGACTGACTGTTGAATACGCCAAAACCTTCTTGATGTCTGTTTGCACAAATGCGAGCAATGCAGCAATAACAATGGTGACGCCACCAATAATGACGATGAAGTTGGCACCGCTGCCGAGAATGTCCATGCCTTTGAAGAACACTGGGTACACACGAGCAACAAGGAAAACACCAGCCACAACCATGGTGGATGAATGAAGAAGCGAACTAACTGGGGTTGGACCAGCCATTGCATCTGGCAACCACGTGTGTAGCGGGAACTGACCGCTCTTACCGATGGCAGCAATAAACAGTGCTATCGCACCCATTGTGATTGCTGCATTGCCAGGGTTGCCGGACAATGCCCACGATGACAAACCTCGAATTGAGAAACCAGACACGCCAAGAGTCTTGGTAGTCCATTCATTTGCTGAGAAGAAAAGGATGGCCGTACCAGTGAGAAGGCCAATGTCACCAGTACGTGTGGTGAAGAACGCTTTCAAAGCAGCGCGACTGTTTGCGCCCTCTTCCCACCAGTGACCAATAAGAAGGAATGAGCACAGACCCATGATTTCCCAACCCAAGATGAGTTGAATCATGTTTTCCGCAACAACCATGTTGAGCATTCCGGCTGAGAACAAGGTCAGCGATGCAAAGAAGTGCGTGTAGCGACGATCACCACGGAGATATTCAAGTGAGTAGATCTGCACCAGAGTGGAGATGAATGCAACGACCAAAAGGATTGCAACAGTTAGTCCATCGACATGTTGACCAATGCCAAACGACACTCCGCCGTTTTGCCACCATGTCCACGTCTTGACAACAGGAGAAATAAAAGCTCCTTCAGGAGCTCCGTTGACTCGCTGAATCCATTGGTATGCAGCACCGCCAGCAAAGACCAGTGCACCAATCATTGAGGCAACGCCGAATTCGCTTCCCTTCTTTGGCATGCGCTTTCCGAAGAAAATAATAAGGAAGAACGACAATGCAGGAATGATGGGGATGACCCATGCATGCTCAAGGAACCACCCCGAACTCAGTACTACTTCTGTTGCTGCTTCTGTGGCTGCTGCGAACATCGGATCAGCCCTTCATCTCTGAGAGTTCATCGAGGTCAATAGAACGACGATTGCGATACATAAGGAGAACCATTGCAAGACCGACGCCAACCTCAGCGGCAGCAATTGCGATGATGTACAAAGCGAACGTGTGACCATCAAGCGAGCCATTACGCATAGAGAAGGCCAACAAGTTGATATTGACGGAGTTCAAGATGAGCTCGATTGACATCAGCACGAGTACGGCGTTCTTGCGGGCGATAACGCCATAGACCCCAATACAAAACAGAACGGCGGCAAGGATAAGGAATTGATTAACCAACATGATTAGTCCCTCCTCGCGAGCACGATGGCTCCGACAACAGCAGCTAGCAATACAAACGACAAAGCCCAGAATGGCAAGAGGTACGGACCAAAGATTTGGTCAGAAATTTCTTGCGTAGTTGCTACCGCAGGATCTGCTGGCATCTTCTGGCTTCCGAAACCGCTATCGAGCGCCATTGCCATTGCAACAAACAAAGCAATTGCAACTGGGATTCCGAAGAACCAATTTTTGTTATTCAAATCGGATTCAGCACCAATACGAGCTCGGGTCAACATTGTTCCGAACAAGAACAACACCATCACGGCACCGATGTACACGAGAACCTGAGTAATGGCTACAAATTCAGCGGCCAGCAATACGTATTGTGCTGCTGCACCAGCAAGAACTACAACCAACCAAAGAGCAGCGTGGACAACATTGCTGGTGGTAACCACACGCAATGCGCCTACAACCATGATTGTGGCGATGATTGCAAAACCAATGTTTTGAGCAACGAGGACATCAGAGGCAAACATTATTTCTTGCCCTTCTTGTCTGCGCCAACTTCAAGTTCTGGGGCTTCAGGAACTGTTTCCATCCATTCACCAAGTTTTGTCTTGTCATGCAAGAGATCAGCAATGCGAGGTTCTGAGTATTCGTACTCAGGGCTCCAGAACAAAGCGTCAAATGGGCACACATCAACGCAGATACCGCAGTACATGCACAATGCATAGTCAATGTCGAAGCGATCAAGTTTGTTGACTTTACGAGCAGCACCACCAGCGCGACGCGGTGGGGCCATCTCTTTGTGGCCTTCAATGTAAATGCACCAGTCCGGGCATGAGCGAACACACAACATGCACGATGTGCAGTTTCCT
>CALPPK020000129.1 GCA_943325435.2 Bifidobacterium breve | reverse complement strand
GCATTCACCACTCTCGGTCTTTCGAACGTCAGCTTTGGTCTCAGCCCTGCCACACGTCAGGTACTGAACAGTGTGTTTTTACATGAAGCCCGCCAAGTAGGCCTTGATTCAGCAATTGTGCATGCATCAAAGATTCTTCCCCTTGCGCGAATCCCTGAAGAACAGATTTCCGTATGCCAAGACCTTATTTTTGATCGTCGTCAACCTGATTACGACCCTCTCACTAAGTTGCTCGAAATTTTTGCCGATGTCTCCACAATCGATGCAGTAAAAGAAGACCGCACAGACTGGACCATCGAACAAACTTTGCGCCAGCGCATTATTGATGGCGACCGCGAAGGCTTGATCGAGGATCTCGATTCTGGTCGCGCTCAAGGCCTTGAGCCACTCGACATTATCAATGAGATTTTGCTCGACGGCATGCGCGAAGTAGGCGAACTATTTGGCTCAGGTCGTATGCAATTGCCTTTCGTTTTGCAAAGCGCTGAAACGATGAAAACAGCTGTTGCGCACCTTGAACAGTTCATGGAAAAAACTGGCGAGAGCAGCGCAAAAGGCAAACTGGTTCTTGCAACAGTGAAGGGCGACGTTCACGACATTGGTAAAAACCTTGTTGACATCATCTGCACGAACAACGGTTACGAAGTGCACAACATCGGTATCAAGATCAGCATCAACGAGATGATTGAAAAGGTCAAGGAAGTTGGAGCCGATGCACTTGGCATGAGTGGCCTGCTCGTAAAGAGCACCATCATCATGCGTGACAACCTCATTGAGCTCAACAACCAAGGCCTCAGCAATATCCCTGTCATCCTTGGCGGTGCGGCACTTACCCGTAGTTACGTAGAGCAAGACCTCCGCAAGATCTACGAAGGTCGTGTGCTGTACGGCAAAGATGCATTCGAAGGTTTGTCTACTCTCGACAAGCTGATGGACATCAAGAAATCAGGCATCGACGACCCAGACTTTGGTCGCAAGCTTGGCGAGCGTGTAATTCCACGCCGCGAAAAGGTTGAAGTTGATCCAGCTTCTATTCCGAGTCGCTCTCCAGAAGTTGAAACGGACAACACCGTCTTTGTTCCGCCATTCCTTGGCACAAAGGTTGTCAAAGGCATCGGCATTGATGAGATCGCTGAATACATCAACGAAACTGCCTTGTTCCGTAACCAGTGGCAATACCGCCCGAATGAAGGCGAATCAGATACTGATTTCAAAGATCGCATTCGCCCTATCTTGCGCGCACAACTTAGCAATGCAAAAGCAACCGGAGTTCTTGTGCCACAACTTGTGTACGGATACTTCCCTGTCAATAGCGACGGCAACGACCTAGTTGTCTACACAGACGACACCCGCACAGTGGAGCGCACACGCTTCAACTACCCCCGTCAAAAGGTTGCACCATTCATGTGCATCTCTGACTTCTTTAGGTCAGTAGAAAGTGGCGAGCCTGACTATGCCGCGTTCCACATTGTCACTATGGGTCAACCAATCAGCGAAGCAGCAGCAGAACTATTCGCAGCCAATAAGTACCAGGACTACCTCGAACTTCATGGCATTGGCGTTGAAATGGCTGAAGCACTCGCCGAATACTGGCACCACCGCATTCGTACCGAATGGGGCTTCGTGAACGAAGATGGCCCATCAATCGCCGGCTTGTTCCGTCAGCAGTACCGCGGTGGTCGTTACAGCTGGGGTTACCCCGCATGTCCAGACCTTGAAGACAACGCACGCGTTGCCGAACTTCTTGAAGCAGGACGTATTGGTATCGAAGTGGGCGAAGAGACTGGCTGGCAATACCAACCAGAACAATCAACCTCGGCGATTATCTGTCATCACCCGAAGTCAAAGTACTTCGTCGCCCGCGACTAGTTTCCAGTCTCAACAAAACTTCTTCTTAGTGGGGTTGGGTTTTGTTCCACGTAGATGCAAGTAATGCGTAATGACCATTCAGAGCAATCAGCTCGTCGTGGGTACCGATCTCAGAGATATGAGCATCAGCCACAACAGCAATCTTGTCCGCGCGTTGCACTGTTGAAAGTCGGTGAGCAACCACGATGACGCTGCGGTTAGTCATTAGTTTTTCAAGCGCTGCTTCCACAAGCATCTCTGTGCCTGGGTCAAGGTTTGACGTTGCTTCGTCAAGCACCAATACTGCAGGGTCAATAAGTGCAGCACGTGACAGTGCGACCAACTGACGTTCGCCAGCAGACAGTCGTGAACCACGTTCGCGCACTTCCGTATCAAGACCTTCTGGCAACGCTTCAAAACGTTCGCGAAGGCCAATCTTGTCAAGCGCAACGAGAAGTTCGTCTTCTGTGGCGTCTGGTTTTGCAATACGCAAGTTGTCGCGGATAGTGCCATCAAACAAGAAGCCTTCTTGAGGAATCACAACGATGCGATTACGCAGATCATCCATTGATGCTCGGCGCAGGTCTACCCCGCCGTATGAGACAGTTCCTGATTGGGCGTCATACAGACGGGCCATCAGCTTTGCAAGAGTTGATTTACCAGCTCCAGTTGGACCAACCAAAGCAAGGCGTGTGCCAGCAGTGAGAGTCAGTGAGACATTTTCTAACGCTGGTTGTGATGCTCCGGCATACGAGAACGTGATGTTGTCAACCACTACATCACCAGCAGGTGGCAATGAGATTGGGTTTGGTGATTCATCAACATCGGGAACTGCATCGATAATGCCAAACAACTTATGTAGTGCAGCTGCTGAAGACTGCAATGTGTTGTACAACTGTGACAGTTGTTGAACAGGGTCAAACAAGCTGGCAAGAAGTAATACGAACGCCACAACAGTTCCGAGGGAAACCGTTCCGTTGTGTACAAGCAAACCACCAACACCCACGATGAGTGCAGAAGAACCAATACCTGCGAATTCAATAAGTCCGAAATACCACGTGCTGACTTTCACGCTGTGAATATGGCTGCGATACAACGCCCGGTTTGATTCTTCGAATCGACGAATCTGCTCGTCTTCTCGGGCGTAGGCCTGAATTACTCGAACACCTGTAATGCCTTCTTGTAGAGCTGAAAGGTTAGCCCCGACCTTGTCTCGCACTTCCAGATATGCCTTGTTTGCATCACGCTGAAACTTGATAGTCGCCAATATCAAGAACGGAAACACAAGCAATGAAATAAGTGTGAGTTGCCACGACAAGCTCATCAGAAGAAAGAAAGCAAAGAACAGCAACAAGAACGACGACAGGAACTGCATGAGACCCCACTGCACGAGTTCCGCCATCGATTCAATGTCGGCAGTCATTCGTGCAACAAGAACACCGGCCTTCTCGCGGTCAAAGAATGCCATTGATTGTTTCTGCATTCGAGAAAACACTCGAATTCGTATCAGGCGCAAGAAGCCTTCACCAGCGGAGTTCAAGGCGACGTACTGCCAACGGCCAACGATGTAGGCAATTATCACGACCACGATGTAAGCAATAACGGTCTTATCAAGAGCGTTGCGGTCGCCTTTGCGGATACCAGCATCAATGCCGTGACGCACAAGTACTGGACCAGCAAGTGTGCACAGCACGGTGATAATGACGAGCCCTAACGCCAAGATCGCCTGTTTGCGAAACTCGCCAGCCATTCGGAAACTACGGACAAGTACCACTCGCGTTTGGGAACGATCTAGCTTCTTATCTTCTTCAATGCCTCTGCCGCCGGCACCTCCGCCGCCACCGCCGCCTCCACGTCCGCCTGCGTACATAACTACTCAATTACCGTGCTGGTCATGGCAGCAAGGACGCTGCGATACTTCTCGTTGGTTTCCAACAGCTCATGATGCGAACCTGTGGCACTGATGCGCCCTTCGTCTAGCAGCACTACTCGATCAGCTAATTCAATGGTGGCCGGGCGATG
This sequence comes from Bifidobacterium breve, assembly GCA_943325435.2. The sequence goes on along the minus strand of CALPPK020000129.1, from coordinate 1,318 downwards.
CGCAATCACCAATGTTGTGCGTCCGCGCATCACAGTGGCCAAGGCATCACGAATCTCATGTTCCTTTGTTGGGTCTACTGCAGACGTTGCGTCGTCAAGAACCAGAACACGTGGGTCAGCAACGATTGCACGTGCGATAGCAATGCGCTGGCGTTGCCCACCAGACAATGAATACCCGCGCTCGCCTAAGGAGGTGTCGTACTTGTTTGGCAATTGCATGATGAAGTCATGTGCGCCAGCAAGCTTTGCGGCACGTTGCACTACTTCAAAGTCAATTTCTGGTTTTGCGAATGCAATGTTGGCGGACACTGTGTCGTGAAAAAGCAAAGTGTCTTCAAACACAACTCCAACCGAATGTCGTAACTCCGGCAGCCGTAGTTGACGCAGATCTATGCCGTCAAGGCTGACACTTCCAGCTTGTGGGTCATAGAAGCGCAATAACAAACGTGCAATGGTCGATTTTCCGGAGCCTGTTGCGCCGACTATTGCAACTGATTCGCCGGGGGCTACTGAGAAATTGAACCCTTCAAGAACACGAATGTCTGTGTGGCCAATCTCGTACCCGAATCGAACGTTCTCAAATTTCACGGCCCCAACTGGTTGCGCTACTGCGGCCTTTGGAAGATGCAACGGGTGCGGCGGGTCTGCAATTGCCGGCACCACAGCCAAGATTTCATGAATACGTACCAACGCAGATGCTGCACGTTGCCCCATGGCAACAGTCATACCAATGTTGCGCATTGGCCAGATCAACATGGTGAGGTACGCATTGAATGCAACGAGCCCGCCCAAAGACATATCGCCGCTAATAACGCGATGACCACCAAGTCCGAGAACTGCAACCAGCCCAAGGCCGGGAAGCAAGTCGATAGCTGGAAGGAAACGACTACGAATGCGCGCAGCCTTCATAGATTCGCGACGAATATCGTCGGCTTCTATTTCTAACTTGGCCTGCTGCACAGCTTCAGCACCAAAACCCTTGATTACACGAATACCTGACACCGATTCTTCGACAACACTTGCAAGTTGAGCTTGTTCTTGTTGTACAGCAAGAACTGTTGGGTGAATCTTGTGTGAGAACGACCGAGCGGAAATGTTGATGAATGGCAACGGCGCTAGCGCGACTGCGGCCAACAGCGGATCAGTAAGGAAGAGAACCGCAACAACACCAAACACCATGGTGACCTGTGATGCGAAAATCGGAATGTTGACTACAAAGCCCTGCACTTGCAGCAAGTCACTAGAGGCACGACTCATTAGTTGTCCTGTTTGTGTGCGGTCATGGAAGCCAACGTGAAGGCCTTGAATTTGTGCAAAT
>CALPPK020000128.1 GCA_943325435.2 Bifidobacterium breve | reverse complement strand
TCGTGATTCCGCCAAACACTAAGGGCTTGTCGATGGGGCAGAAGTACAAGAAGCACGGTATTAAGGCTTCGCACACATCAGAAGTTGTTCTTGACGATGTTCGCGTTCCTGGTCGTTGCCTTCTTGGTGGCAAAGAAAAGCTTGATGCAAAAATTGCACGTGCACGCGAAGGCGGACACTCAGCTGGTGCTCAGCCTGCAATGAAAACTTTCGAAGCAACTCGTCCGGCAGTGGGTGCGCAAGCACTTGGTGTTGCACGTGCTGCATATGAATACGCATTGGATTACGCCAAAGAGCGCGTTGCTTTCGGCAAGCCAATCATTATGAACCAAGCCATTGCATTCAAACTTGCAAACATGGCCACTGAAATTGACGCATCACGTCTCCTTATTTGGCGCGCATCTTGGCTGTCAAAGAATGGCGGCTTTAAGAACGCTGAAGGTTCAATGAGCAAGTACAAGGCATCTGAAACTGCAGTACGTGTTACTGAAGAAGCAATTCAGATTCTTGGTGGCTATGGCTACACACGTGAATACCCAGTCGAGCGCTGGCACCGTGACGCCAAGATTCACACCATCTTCGAGGGCACTTCAGAGATTCAGCAGCTGGTTATTGCTCGGGCAATCTCTGGCCTGCGTATCGAGTAACTATTTACTATTCGTGAAGCGACGCACTTGAGTTCGAATCAAGTCGTCTATGTACTGAGATAGATCAGGGCCGAAACCGCTTCGGATATCGAAACCTTCAACATGCATGTGTCGGGCGCCGTGTTGACGAAGGCCGGACTTCATTGACTTCACCAGCGAATTTGGGCCACACATCACAATATGTGTGTTGTGTAGCTTCTCGTTCTCTATTGCGGAAATGACTAGGTCTGGTTGGAGGCGATTCTTTTCATCAGATGCGTGAACATGCAGGTGAATTCGTCCTTCACGGTCTGCGGCTTCGAGCATTTCGATTGCGGGAGCATTGCGTCGAGATGGAACGCAATAGAAAAGATGTGGGGTGGGGCCATCTTCGGGAAGCCGTGAGATTGAAGTGCCAAGGAATGGTGTGATTCCCACACCACCTGCAACCCAAACAACATGATCAACAGGGTGATTGGGAATTGGTTCCAAGTGTCCGTATGCACCTTCCACGACAACCCGGTCATTGATGGCAAGCGAAGTGACGAGTTGATGTGTCCAGTCACCTAAATCACGAATGACAAATCGAAGGCACTGTTCATCAGGTGATGATGCAATCGTGAAGGGGTGCGGCTCTCGCAAGCCAGGAACTTTCACTGTAAGAAATGCGAACTGGCCTAATTGATACTTCAGTGGTTTTCCAACTGGTTCCAACTCAACCGTGATGACCTTGCCGATGATTTCAATATTCGAGACCCGATGAAGTTTTCCTTTTCGAAACATGTCGCGCCACACCACACGGTAAATCCATGCCGCGAGACCAAGAAACATGAAGCCTGTGAACCATGAACCCCAGAATGAGGCGTTCGCATACGGCTTTGTGGATGTATAGAAATGCCAACATGAAAATGCGTACGGAAGAATCAAGAGTTTGTGGGTGAAACGCCACCAACGAGTAGGAATCCATCGGAGCAGACTGATAGCTACAAGGATGTACAGAAGAGTTGATCCAGTTTCCGCTAGGTCTTCGGCCGCATCCGCAATGTCTTTGGATGCTCCACGAATTCCCTTCACATCATCCACCATTTCCAAGTGCAGCCACATTGCACCGACTGATAATGCACCCAACCAACGGTGCCACACATACATGCGATCAACACCACCAAAGATTTGTTCAAGTGGCAGTATGCGCGTAGAGAGAAGGTTGCTCCATGTCATCATCATGATGGAGACAGACCCGATGAATAATGCGAAGGCTGCGTTTCCGTCACCAATTGTTTCGGTGAACGCAAACCACCCAACAAAAATTGTGATTACTGCCATGACAGGACCAGTCCAGGTGTAATTCACTGTTGGTAATCTCGGCACAACCGGCTTGGTGAGGCGCCAGTCAGAAGGACTTCCAAGAAGTCTCCTGATAAGAACTTGAGTGGTCTTCATAAATCGAATCAGCATTTGTCAGTTACTCCGTTGGGTCATTTGTCGTTGAGACATCAACACTGAGACGACGTAATGGGCCTGTAAAACCGACGAGCAATGTGACAACAATGAATAAAGCTCCAATCACAAACAGAAGTGGTGCAATCGACACCGACTGAACAATAAGCCCAAGAGCCAATGTGCCTGCGGGTGTTGCGAGGTACATCAGTGAGAACTGCGTTCCAAAAACTGGTCCATGTAAATGTTGTGGCATTCGTTGTTGAACTAGGTAGTTGCTCATTGGGCTCACGGGGCCATATGCAAGTCCGAGTGCTAGACCGAGACCAATAAAGATGATGGCGTTAGGCAAGAACGCCATGGCGCAAACAGCCGCACCTATAAGTGTCATTGAGATGATGACTAAATTACCGGCAGAGAAGATTCTCACTGCGCGATGAAATTGAAGAGCGCCAATCACGATGCCCACTGACATAGCTGACAACACGAAACCAAGTGTTCGCGGTTCATTGAGATCGCGGAAGTAACGGGACAAAACGATTGATTCAACTGGCATATAAATGGCCGTAAGCAGCGTGTATAGGCCAACAAGAGATAACAGTGGTTTGTCATTCCACAGCGCGCTCATGCCAACACGAGTTTCCTTGAACACGTTCTTTACAGAAAAGTCTTCGTCTGATTTTGTGTAGGTGGTGACAACCGGAATGAAGAAAGCTAAGCAAGAGGCCAGAACGAAGACAATTGCAATCAAATAGAAAGTTGTATTGATGCCTACGAAGCTGATTGCTAGCGCTGCGCCGGTTGGCCCAAGAACTGTTCCGATCACTGCTGCAGCCTCGTACGTGCCGTTGAACTTGATTAATGAAAGGCCATCTCGTTCCGCGACTGCTTGAATTAGCGACTTACGTGCAGTGGCTCCGGCTGGGTCAAACATTGCGCCGATGATGGCGATGATAAGAAGCGAGGTGAGATTCAGTCCAAACAGTGATCCAACGATGGGGAAAAGCACAACGGAGCCAGCTGAGATGATGTCGGCCCAGATAGAAACTGGTCGGGCCCCAAGAACGGCGATCAGCCCACCAATAACTGGTGCTGTAAAGATCACCGAGAATCCACTGATGCCAAGAACTACTCCGGCATTTGCAGAAGACCCTGTTGTCTCAAGAACTAGCCAGGGAATAGCAATGTGAACAGCGGAGTTGCCTACTGATGCAAACAATGCGGCCAACGCCAACAGGTGACTGTGACGAATCCGCATTCGTACAAGAGTATGCGAATTCTTGGCTCAGGCAATGGCAGGACCACTGCAATCATTTGCTAATTCATCAAACTCTTGAAAGTTAGAACGTGACCGACATCAGGTCGCGACCGACCAAACAGTTTCCGGTGTATCCACCAGTTTTCACATCATCTGAAAATGCTTTTTCGTCGGCTTCATTATTTGGTGGCGGCCCCAGGTGGGTGAGCATCAGGGTTTGTACCTGTGCGCGTTGAGCCATGGCGCCCAATGAAATTGAGTCGGAATGATAATCAAGAATTGAATTGATGCGCGGAAAGGTCTCCATAAAGGGTTCCAATGGGGCGCGGCGAAATGCTTCGTGAACAAGAACATTTGCATTGCGGCTGAAATCTTCTACCTCTTGGCACACACGGGTGTCACCAGAGATGACCACTGAACCATCTGGCGTTGTGACTCTGTACGCAACTGCATCGGGTACTGGTTCGTGATGCACGGCGACACTTTCCACCACAACTGCTCGGTCTTCAGATGCCCATATTTCTGCGATTGTGAATGAGGCGGGAAATTCACGAGCGTCAAGAACCACTTCGCGTGAGCCTGTGTGCTCGCGCCGAATGTGAGTGTCTTCTTCGTATGGTTCAAGCATCCGTTTTACGAAACGTGCCGCACCCCCAGACGGAGCAAAAATAGGAAGTGGGGTAGCTACCTCATCGAATTGTGTTTCGATCCACCTCGATAAAACAAGTTCAGCTAATCCGAAAACGTGGTCACTATGAATATGCGTAATAAACACGGCATCAAGGTCGGCCAGTCTGAGGCCAGCTTCAATTAACCGGTTGCATGTTGCGCGGCCTGCATCGAACTGCACGACTACGTCGTTGTGTTTTACGAACACGCCAGCTCCGGCGCGACCAGGAGCAACATTTGGTAATCCGGTACCGGTGAGAGTGACTGTTGTTGTCATGATGTAACCACTTCTGATTCGAGTTCTGTTGAGACGAGAGAGACAACTTTGCTGAACTGTTCAAGATCTTCCGCGGGAATTGCGGCATACATTCGCGCACTATGTTCAGCGATCTGCTCGATGATTTGATCAGCAACTGCAGCCCCACTTTTCGTAATTGAAACAAGTGAACTGCGGCGATCTGAATCGTCTGCAATGCGGATGATGTGTCCAGACTTTTCGAGTTGAGTGAGTCGATGTGTGAGACCAGAGGGCGAGACCATTGCTACCTCTGCAATGAATGAGGGCATCAATGTGCTGGTTGCACCGTGGCGACGAAGAGTAGCCAGAACGTCGAACTCACCAATGGTGAGTCCGTGCGACTTTGTGATGATCTCAATCTTGGTCATCGCAGCTTCAGCCATGGCATGGAATCGCAACATGTAGCCCATGGGCACAAAATCAAGGTCCGGCCTTTGCTGCTGCCAGGTCGCCACTGTCTCATCAACGTATTTGCCAATTTCCATAGCCCCATTCTAGGCAGATAGTTTGACGTCAAATGGTTTGATGTCGTACTATCTCGGAATGGCACTAAATGGACTACTAGATATTCAACTTGCGGTCACGAATCCGCAGGAGCTCTTCGACTTCTGGTTGGAGCACGGAATGAGCGCGACAGCAGATGGCGTGCTTGGCACCCCTGATCGTCCTGTGCAGATGCAAGTTAAGGAAGGCACACACCGCCACCTGTCTTCGATGCACCTCAGTTGTGACACTGAAGCCGATATTGCTGCGATAACGAAGCGGTTAGCTGATGCCGGACTTGCATCGACGGGCGACAGCACCACAGTGCGATGCACCGACCCAATCTTTGGTCACTCAATAGTTATTGATGTTGGTTCGCCACATTCATTGACGCCAACTCAGACGCGCGCGTTCAATG
>CALPPK020000127.1 GCA_943325435.2 Bifidobacterium breve | reverse complement strand
TATGGGTGTCGGCTTAGCCGCGACCCATGTTTGGACGCTTGCCGTGGTTGGCCTTGGAGCGGCGCATGCGCGCCTTACGCTTTTTGGTCTTCTTCGACATAGGAGTCAAGGCTATCGGGCAACAGCCCGAGCGCCACAAAGCAGTTTTATGCCGGCCGCCACATGTAATAGCCAGCCGCGTACGCCGTACCGTCTTTTCGCTGATCAGAGCAGACATACGGGGCACCCTGATACTGCCCAGTCTGGCCAAACTCAGCTTTCTTGCATCGAACAGGCTTCACCTCGCGCACTCCGCTGACCACCCCTGGCACCGCGGTGACTACGGAAGTAGCGATAGGAGTGGTGGCAACAGGAGCCAGCGTTGTGGCTGAAGCAACCGCAGGACTAGTGCCAGCGGTCGGCGCGGTCGTGACCGCTGATGTCGGAGCGACAGGTGCTGTTCCCCATGGCGCGATGGTTGTCGTTGCGCATGATGCAGTGAGCAAGTTCTTGATGCGGCCAAATTCACTCTGATCCATCGACAGATTCCATCTGGCTTTGATAGCTACCCACTCAGACAAGTAAGTACATACATATGACTTTTGCGGGGGGATCCAATTCGAAGGGTCGCGGTCAGATTTTGATCTGTTTTGACCAGCAGTCACCGCGATGAGTGCGCGAGCATCAGATAAGTCGTTTGCAAAAGTTTGTCGTTGAGCCGCAGTCCAGTTCCAAGCTCCTGAATCCCATGCTTCTTTCAATGGCACCATGTGATCAATATCCAGGTCGCTTGGGTTTGTGTGCATCACGTTGTCATATGGCGACAACCAGTCGCCTTCAATCACTTTGCATCCATATGCATCAACTTGAGCTTTGCTCTGAGACTCTGCAATCAGAACTTCTTCGCGTGTATCGCACCCATTTCCGTTGGCATCAATCCAGTGTCTAAACAAGGAACGTGAATAACCAGTCTTGTATTCGTTTTGCACAGTAGTAGTTGCCAGAACCGACAACGCAGTTGAATCGCTGAGCACAGCACCTTTAGCAATGGTGGTGGTCACCACCTTTTTCTTCTTCAGTGTTGTGGTGGTCTTCTTAGCCTCAGGTGATGGTGCCGCACCAGAAGAACTAACACACCCGACCGTGACTGCAAGTGCAAGAGCAGGAAAGACAATTAGTGATCGATGCAAACGTCGAGAAATGGTGTTGGACATTTTCATAAGTACCTCTCATGGAGACCGTACTAGTACCGAGGCGAACTCATTGCTTTTGAGTTCAGTGGTGGCGTGTGCCCCAGCGCTCAAGATCCTTAAGAATTGGAACTAACTCGAGTCCTTTAGCTGTGAGGTGATACTCGTAGCGTTGTGGCTTCTCCGTATACATACGCTTTTCAAGTACACCGCCAGCGACAAGAGTGTTCAAACGATCAGTAAGAATGTTGCGCGCGATGCCCAATGAATTCTGAATGGATTCAAAACGAAAAGCTCCACCACTTACTGCCATGATGATGAGCGGAGTCCACCATTCGCCCATCACTTCCAACGCATCTGCGAGGCGATGATCGAGATGCTGGAAGTTCTTACGCGGCGACATTCGGTTCACCTTAGGGCAAGCATGTGTCTTTTGGTTGCGTTTCATAACGCGCCAAACGCAGACCATTGGTGAGAATATCTCACCACACGTAATGGATCAATCCTCTATTTCTACGAAGATGCATTCACCCGGACATACATCAGCAGCTTGAACAACTGCGGAAAAATCTCGCACAGTTACATCAGCTAACGAACCTGCTCCACCCGGATCATTCAAAGGTTCACCACGTTCTGCAACATATGCAATGCCATCTTCAAGCTGCACAAACACGTCAGGACACAGATCAACACATAGACCGTCACCCGTACACAGGTCTTGGTCTATCCATACGCGCATAAGAAAACGGTACCGCTTCCCTGCCCTTATCCTGCATTGCATGACATCGAATCTGCCCATTGCGCCACGGCGACCACATTCATGGGTACGACCATCTGGCGAAGTACAAGACCCGTACGCATGGCTGCTGCAGAAAGATGATGCCGCAACGTTGCAATATCTCAATGAAGAGAATGCATATTCACAAGAATGGTTTTCCCAGCACAAATCTGTGACGGACGAGATCTTTTCAACCATCAAGTCACGTATTCAAGAAGACGATGCATCACATCCAGTCAGCCACTCCGGATGGTGGTACACATCACGCACCGAAACCGGCAAGGCGTACGCAATTCACTCGCGCGGTCGAACTGCAACAACTGCAACAGAGAACGTTCTCATTGACGAGAACGTTGAAGCAGATGGTCATGACTATTTCTCGTTAGGTGCATTTGAAGTATCAAATAACACGCATCGTCTTGCATGGTCAAGCGACATTGATGGTGGCGAGTACTACACATTGCGAATTCGGGACACTGAAACTGGTCTTGATTCAGCGGACATAATCACCAACACAGCCTTTGGTGGCATTGCCTGGAGCACCAATGATGACTGGCTGTTTTACGTCACGCCTGATGAGCAAATGCGGCCGTGGCAAGTGTGGCGACACAAGGTTGGTACTCCGGTCTCTGATGATGTCATGGTCTATGAAGACCCAGACGAGCGCTTCTTTGTTGGTGTTGCAGCCAGCCGTTCAGGACAACTAATCATGATTGAATCGTCCAGCAAGACGTCTAGCGAGACATGGATTCTTGATGCTTCAAAACCCACAGACCCATTGCTATGCGTGGCCCCGCGCCGCGACAACATTGAATACACCGTTGATCATTGGGGTACTGATTTAGCCATCACAACAAACCTTGATGCAGTTGATTTTCAAGTCATGACAGCATCTGTTGCCTCCCCAACAGAGTGGAAGCCATTCCTTTCTCACGAGGCCAGCGAGCGCATCACCCAGTTCGAATGCTTTTCTTCATTCGCGGTGATGCAGCGATGGGTAAACGGACAACAAGTGATTTCAATTGTTGGTCGTGACGGAACTGTCTCAAATGTTGCGATTCTTAATGAACCCCATGAAGTAGAACTTGACACCAATCCAGATTTCGACACAGACGGCATTCGCCTCTCGTATCAATCACTCACGGTGCCTCACACCACCGCATGGTATTCACTTGCTTCAAACGAAGTGTCAACTCTGAAGCAAGTTCGCGTCAACTCGTGTGACTTGTCAACGTACGTCTCAGAGCGTTTGTGGGCTATCTCCGATGATGGCACTCGAGTTCCTGTTGACATAGTTCGCCATCGCGATACCGCACTGAATGGAACTGCGCCAGCAATGGTCTACGTATACGGCTCGTATGAAATCTCCGTTGCACCGTGGTTCTCAGTTGCACGACTGTCATTGCTTGATCGTGGCTGGATATGGGCACTTGCTCACCCTCGCGGTGGCGGCGAGATGGGTCGAGACTGGTATCTGCAAGGCCGCTTAGAACATAAACGCAATACGTTTATGGACACCATTGCAGTGGCCACACATTTGGCAGACAACGGTATTTGCGATGGCGCAAAGATGGTCGTTCGTGGCGCAAGTGCGGGTGGGCTCGCGGTGGGCGCAAGCATCACGATTGCTCCAACACGTTTTGCCGGCGCAATTGCGGAAGTTCCGTTTGTTGATGTTGTCAGCACAATGAGTGATCCCTCATTGCCCCTTACTGTTACGGAATGGGAAGAATGGGGCGATCCACGCTCAGAGCCATTCGCTTCATACATCGCTAGTTATTCGCCATATGACAACACTGTTGCTGTTGACTACCCACAGCTGTATGTAACTGCGGGTTTGAACGATCCACGCGTTAGTTACCACGAGCCAGCTAAATGGGTTGCACGTATGCGTCATGAATCACCACAAACAACAGTGGTGTTTAAATGCGATATGGGCGCAGGACATGGCGGGCCTTCAGGCAGATATGACCAATGGCGTGATGAAGCACGAACGTTGTCATTCGCCATTGACTGTGTTCAATAGCTAGCTAAGAGCAGCAGCAGTAAACATCAGCGCAATTAACCCGAGGTTGCGCACCACATCACGCCATGACGGCGGGCGATTCACATGAGCTCCAAAACAAGCACATGGCACCTGAGACTTTGTCAATACTTGCAAAGCCAAAAACGAAGTGAACACAACCAACAACAATGTTGCAAGGCCCAGAACGGTGGGGGCTGGCTTCAACACCACCAACGCAGCACCCAGTACAAGTTCAATCCCAGGAAGCGAAATAGCGACTACCTTCCAAAGGTGCTGGCGCCGAGCATTTGAAAGCCATTGGTTCCACGAAGTGAATTTGCCAGCTCCGGCAAGTGCAAGGGCTGCGCCGACAACTGCGGCACAAACACGGGCGGTGATTTCTTTACTATCCACCGTGCTTCACGCTTGAGACTTTGCCGCGAAAGAACACCATGGCATTCTCTACTTCTTCTGCATGATCAAGCGAAGTAACACGACCCACAACACACGTGTGGTCTCCCATCACTGATTCTGAATCGATCTCACAATCAATCCATGCAATCGAACCTGGCAATACGGGGCTACCACCTTCTGATGGAAGCCATTCAACACCAGCGAATTTGTCGTCGCCTTCTTTTGCAAAACGCCAACATGCTTCTTCTTGATGTGATCCAAGGACATTCACGCAGAAGCGACCAGATTCACGAATTGCAGCCCATGACTGCGAACGGACACCCGGGAAGAAACCAACAAGCGGCGGGTCAAGTGAAACAGATGCAAAGGATCCAATAGTGATACCAAATGCCGTGCCCTGCGCATTAAGACCAGTTACGACGACAACAGAGGTCGGTACATGGCCGAGAACGGCGCGAAATTGAGCAGAATCAAAAGATGCAGACATGAGTTCAGATTAGACGCAATGGGTCACAAGTTGATTGTTGCGCCTTCACGGGCTACAAAAACTTCAACTCCTGCAGAATCTGAACATGCCTTCGTGGCATCGAGTTCAGCATCTGTGCGCTCAGGGTCATGATGGAACAGGGCCAGTCGCTTTGCGCGACATGACATTGCAACACCAACAGCGAATTCCGTGGTGCAGTGACCCCAATGAGCCTTAGTCACAAACTCGGCAGGCGTGTATTGAGCATCATGAATGAGTAGGTCGACGCCTTCAACTAATTCACGAACTCCGTCTGCAATGGCGAACGACCCATCAAGCGGTTGTTGATGATCAGAAATGTATGC
>CALPPK020000126.1 GCA_943325435.2 Bifidobacterium breve | reverse complement strand
TGGCTTGCTGCAAGAACTATGTCGGCCGTTGAATCCATCCATGGTTGTGGTTCCACAATTTCGTAGTGCTTTGCGCCGATGCCCCAACCAAAGTCTGCTTTAGCAACAGTTGCGCCCATTGCTTGGGCCATGAGCTGGTGACCAAAGCAGATGCCTACGTATGGGGTCTCTTGAGCCACAAAGTCACGCAGTAATTGTTCAACGTCGCGTAACCACGCATGATCGTCATACACACTGAGGCGACTAGGCGAACAGACCCAGCCATCTTGTTCGTTCACTGAATCGGGCATCTGCCCTTCGTCGCACCGATACGTAGTGAGTTCAATATCTAACGGTGCTAACAGTGCGTTGTATAGCTCGGGGTAATCACCACCGACATGAAGACTTCCGGCATCAATGTGGCCGACTAAGAGAAGACCAATCTTTTTCATCGGAATGAAAACACCTTTGTTGGTCCGCCTTCAAGTGCTGGTAAATATCCACGTTCGCGCAAGATAGGCATAACGCCTTCGCCAAACCAATATGCCTCTTCGAGATGGGGGTAACCAGACATGATGAACGCTTCAATACCAAGGTTGTGATATTCAACAATTCGATCAGCGACTTCTTCGTAACTTCCCACAAGTGCAGTACCAACTCCACCACGCACAAGACCAATGCCTGCCCACACGTTTGGGTGAATCTCGAGCTTTGTCAGATCGCCACCGTGCAATTCAAACTGTCGGCGTTGGCCAACTGATTGTGTCTTCAAGAAGTCTTCACGCGCTGCTGCAATTGCGTCGGGTGCCATTGAATTCAAAATGCCATCGGCAACTGCCCACGCCTCTTCGCTTGTTGGCCGTGCAATGGTGTGAAAGCGAATTCCGAACCGCATGGTGCGGCCTTGTGCTGCTGCAATGGCTGCAACACGGTCGTGGCGCTCCTTAATGGCATCGGGCGTCTCGCCCCACGACAAGTACAAGTCAACATTCTCGCCTGCCACTTTCTCTGCAGACGCTGATGCCCCACCGAAATAGATAGGAGGTACGGGGTTTGGTACTTCACGCGTTGTTGCATCGGTTACTTCGAAATACTTTCCCTTGTAGCTAAAAGGCTTACCAGACCATGCGCCTCGCATGACTTCGATGAATTCGCCTGTGCGTTCGTACCGAGTTTCCTTGTCTTCAGTGACTCCGAAACGAGCAAGTTCAGCTTGTTCAGCTCCCGTCACAATGTTGACAAGGCAACGGCCATTTGACATGCGCTGGAAGGTGCTCGCCATTTGGGCAGCGAGTGTTGGCGTAAGAAGCGCAGGACGAAATGCCACAAGAAATTTGATACGCGATGTGAGTGCAATGAGAGACGCAGTTGCAAGCCATGCATCTTCGCAACCGGTTCCACATGGTGTGAGCAAGGCATCGAAACCAAGTTCTTCACATGCGCGGGCGATTTGTGCGAGGTATGCGTGGCTAGGTGCGCGGTTCACTGAACTATCACCGGGCAGCACGTCACGTGAGTCGCCACCAGTTGGCAAGAACCAATTCATTTCAATCATGGGAGGAGTCCTTACAAATTAATAGGGATAAGGCGGATAGTAATTACAGACGTAGCGAGCACCAAGAGCCAAGAACAGAAACCAAGAATAATTGGACGTGAACCCAAAAGGCGAAGTTTCTTAATGTTGACTCCGGCACCAAGACCAACGAGGGCCATGGCAAGAAGAATCTTCTCAATGTCTTTGAGAGTAGACAGCAGATCAGATGAAAGAGCACCAGTGGTGCGAACACTGACGGCCACGAGAAACAGCACGATAAACATTGGCAGCAGAGAAATTCGTTGTGAACCTGTATGTGGGTGCTCGTGTGGAACTTCGTGCTTCTGTGTTTGACTGTGTCGGTAGCCGTATATGGCAACCAATGGAGCAAGCAAAACAACGCGTGTCAGTTTTACAACTACTGCAGGCGCCAGTGACAAATGTGAGTAAGTAGTTGCGCTTGCCACAACTTGTGCAACATCGTGTACTGAAGAACCTGCCCACATACCGAAACGGACATTGCCCATATTCATAAGGTGTCCAAGTGCAGGAAGAGCAAAAATAGAAATGGTGCCAAACAGTGTGACTAATGCAATTGCATATGTTGCGTCTTCTTCGTCGCCATCTACTGCTCCTGTCATGGCACTAATTGCAGAAACACCGCAGATGGAATAACCAGTAGCTGTGAGTAGACCAAGACCAGGGGAGACACCGAGTAGCCGAGCGATGTATTGCGTGCCGAAAAATGTGACAATCACAACTGCGATCACTGCCAGGAATCCGCGACCGCCAAGATGCGCAACTTCACTGAATGACAATTGGAAACCGAGCAGAACTATTCCCGCACGCAAAACATGACGAGAAGCAAACTTGAGTCCTTGTTCACACGCTGATGGAATGAGGCCAAGGTTGCCGGAAAGAGCGCCCAGTAATAAGGAGACTGTGAGGGGGGAGACACTTATCCACTGCCAACTGATGACAAAACTGCAGAAGACCGCTGTGCCCGCGGCAACGAGACCGGGGACAATGCGGCTGGCCTTGGTGAACATGTTAGAGACTCTAACAATTCTGATAGGCACCCCCAACCAAGGGGGTGGGGGTGAATTGATTAGCCGTTGGTTGTGAAGCCGGCCAGAGCCAAGGCTTCGTTCAACGTGCTGGCCCGACGAATAGTGCAGCCAGACTGAATGTCTGGCGCGCTTGCCGGAACAATGGCTTGTGTAAATCCGAGACGTGATGCTTCATTGAGGCGACGAGCCAAGTGACCGACTTGTCGAACTTCGCCCGCAAGACCAACTTCACCAATGACTACAAGGTCTGCCGGTAACGGAATGTTGGACACTGCAGATACAAGCGCAAGACACATACCAAGGTCTGCACCCGGCTCTGTGAGTTTTACTCCACCAACAACTGATGCGTATACCTCGTGCCCAGACAAACTGATGCGAGCGCGGCGTTCAAGAACCGCGAGCAACATAGATAGGCGACCTTGGTCGAGACCTTGTGCGCTACGACGAGCGGGGACTGATGCGCCGACTTGATTGGTAAGAGCTTGCAGTTCTACTAGTAGTGGTCTTTGGCCTTCGATGGTGGGCACAACAACAGAACCAGGAACACCGGTGCGACGATCTGTGAGGAACAACTGGCTGGCATCGGGAACACCAACAAGACCAGCTTCAGTCATTTCAAACAAGCCAAGTTCATTGGTAGGGCCGAAACGATGCTTTGCTGCGCGCATAAGGCGTAACGCGTTATGACGCTCACCTTCGAATGACAACACAGTGTCGACAACATGTTCAAGAACGCGTGGACCAGCAAGGCCACCTTCTTTAGTGACATGACCTACAAGTACTACTGAAATATTGCGACGCTTTGCTTCTTGCACTAACCGATGTGCACACCCGCGTACCTGCACGACTGAACCGGGTGATGAACCGAGTTCAGGGTCGACCACGGTTTGGATGGAGTCGATGACAACTAGTGAAGGAGAAATTTTGTCGATGGCGGCAATGATGTTCGGCAATGACATTTCGGGAAGCAACCATAAGTCTGGGCTGATGGCACCAAGTCGGTCTGCACGTAGACGCACTTGTTGTGCGCTTTCTTCAGCCGTTACGTAGAGAGACGGGCCTTTTGCTCCGCCAAGAAGTTGCAATAGCAATGTGCTTTTTCCGATTCCGGGTTCACCGCCAAGCAATGTGACGGAGCCGGGAACGAGTCCGCCGCCGAGTACACGATCAAGTTCATCGATACCAGTTGGTACAGGATCTGATTCGTTTGGATTTACATCACCAATGGGTGTTGCAAGACCTGGAGGCACAAGTGCAAGACCAGCAGCAAGTGAGACGCGAGATTCTTCGGGGCCTTCTACTTCTTCAACAAGTGAATTCCATGCGGTACAAACAGAACATTGACCAGACCATTTTGGAAAGGATGCTCCGCACTCGGAGCACCGATGAATGAGTCGAAGTTTTGCCACACCGTGACTTTATATGCGGGGTGTGGGGCGTCGTCTATTACGAGCGCGCATCACCATCAAGATGAGGATCACCGAGGCGATAAGCCACAAATAGAGCAGACCAAGAACCAATACTTTGGCGAATCGGGAAATGCTGGATGCGATATCAACGTTGGTGACACTGGTTGCGAGGCTTGTGGGTGTGCCATCCATTGGTACTCGCCAGGTAATTACACCCTCAGTAGCTTGTCCGGTTGTGTTGTTCACCGTGCCAGGCAGAACAGCGTTGAATGTGATTCCGACAGCGTCACCAAGGTCGAGGCCTGCTGCTTGCACATCTGCTGCATATGGCGCGCCACCAAGAAGATTCAATGTGGCGTCGTCGGCGAATGCTTCAAGACCACCATTGATTTCAAGGCGGCCAGCCAAGGTGTAGGTGCTGTTCGTGTCTTTACCGGTGCGGGTAATGACCATTTCATGAAGTGGCCCGCGGGTGCCACTGATTTGCCCTAGCAATGTTGTTGCCTCTGCAGGCCCCATGAAATCATGAGTCAACGTGATGGTGAGTCCGCCATCTTTCGTGTCGGTCGGGCCTTCAACCTTCCAACCAGCCGCAACAAGGTCATCAGTTCGCACATCTGCTTTAAGGCCAGGTGCTTTGGCAACGATTTCTTTATCAGCAGTGATTACAACTGAAATGTTGCCAGTGCCATTCGGTTTCACTGCAAGCGTGATGTTTGAGTCGACACGACATGACGACAGAACAATAACTGCAGCGATTGACGCTGCGATGCGAGTGATTATCTGTCGGGTCACTCGACAGGAGCAGGAGTGTCACCAGCGAGTGGTGGTTCGCTTGGCGCAACGATGCCTTCAACAGCACGGAATGTCATACGACGCTTTCCGACATTGTCTGGGTCTTCCTCGGTATCAACCACGATGATCTGGCCAGCAGTGAACTGCTTGTAGAGAATCTTCTCAGACAGTTGATCTTCGATTTGGCGTTGAATTGCGCGACGCAAAGGACGTGCACCCATTTGTGGGTCGTACCCAACATCTGCCAAAAGTTCTTTCGCAGACTGTGTGAGTTCGATTCCAAGACCTTGTGATTCAAGTTGGCCAGTAAGACGCTTGATCATCATGTCAACCATTTGGATAACTTCACTCTTTGCCAATTCATGGAACACGATTGTTTCGTCAATACGGTTCAAGAATTCAGGGCGGAAGTGCAACTTCAGTGCATCGTTGACTTTGTCTTTCATACGGTC
>CALPPK020000125.1 GCA_943325435.2 Bifidobacterium breve | reverse complement strand
TCTGTTCCGGACAATGTGGCACTGACTGAACCTGCGTTCACAACCATCTGGTTGTTTTCACGAGACACTTTCGCATCAGTGTCAACACCATCTACTTGCACTGCCGTTTGTCCGGCTTCCACCTTGCCAGCAGAAGGCGGACCGACAGTGGTTGTCGTCACACGGGGCGCCACAGTTGTTGTTGTCACAACTGTTTTTGACTTCGCAGTTGCAATCGTCGTCGAAGTTGTCGTTGGAACCGGTAACCCACTAGCGCCAAGAACGGGAAGGGTTGTGGTTGTCGGCGCAACCGTTGCCACTGATGCCTGACCTTGCGCGACAGTCGTGACTGGGGCTTGAATGACAATCGACAATGCTGGTGCTGCCGTTGTTGTAGTGGTAGCTACTACGGCCCCACCAGTGAAGGTCAACGTCGCGGTGACCGACTCAACCAGGTATGTCGAGTCAGCTGCTTTAGTAACAGTAAGAGAACATGTGCCTGATGTTTTTGCTGTTACAACACCAGATGTAAGTGTGCACGTCGCAGTGCCAGACGTAACAGAAGATGTAACTGCACCAGTTCCTGAGCCACCGGTAGTGGCAACAGTGATTCCAGTAATTGCATCGCCAGAAGTTGTAGTAACCGCAAGAGCAGTTTGTGTCTTCTTAGAAAACGTCACCGTTGTTGCCGTTGATGAATCAGCCGAATAGACGCCGCTCGCGGCTTTTGTTGCTGTAACAGTGCACGTACCGGGCGATGTTGCCCTCAACGTGGTGCCACTAATGATTGAGCAACCAGCGGTACCCGTTGTTGTGACTGCATAGGTAACAGCACCACTACCAGAACCACCAGATGTATCAAGAGTGAGATCAGTTCCATATGTGCCACTAGTGGAAGAAAGCACTACTGGTGTTTGCGTAGATAGAGAGTTCGTCGTGACAGAAGCCTGTGAACTTTCAGAAGAGGTGAGATAGCTGGTTCCATCACCAATGGCTGTCACCGTGATCTTGTAGGCCGTATTGTCTGCAATCGACCCATACGTAGAAGAAGTAATGGTTGTTGAAGTACCCGTCACACTTGTTTTGGTACCGAGCAATGAGGAGCCAGCAGAGTTATAGATCTTCACAGTGAATGAAGCAGCGTTGGCATTGGCTGCCCACGACACACTGACTGACTTCAGAGTTGACGCCGTTGCGGTAGCTACAACCGATGTTGGTGTCGCAAGGGCAACAGGCGGTGCCGATACTGAAACTGCGGTGGCGCGGTTAGTCACGGTGCCATCCCCTAGCTCGCCAGAGTTGTTCCTACCCCAACATTGAATGCTCGTATCTGTAAGAAGGACGCAAGTGTGTGTGTACCCAGCAGAGACTTGAGTAGCTCCGGTAACATTAGAAACTGCAGTGGGAACAAACTTGTCCGCATTTCCTCCGTTGCCGAGTTGGTAGTAGTAGCCCCAACCCCAGCACAACACAGTGGCATCGCTCTTGATTGCGCATGATGTGTGGTTGGCAGATGATATTCCAGTCACCCCGGTGAGGTCTGAAATAACTACCGGAGAACTCTTGTCGACCTGAGTGTTGTCACCAACCTGACCATGATCGTTGTACCCCCAACACTTCACTGTTTGGTCTGCGAGTTTGGTACAGATGTGTTGACCCTTTGCGTCCGAGAGCATCGTCACGCCTGTGATCCCAGTGGCACTGGTCTTGGTGCTCGCATTGGTCGCATTGCCGTCACCACGGAAACCGCCTGTGCCGCCTCCCCAACAGGTCAGTGTTTGATTGGCGAGCAGAACACAGTTTTGCCAGGCGCCGGCTCGAATTTCAGATGCCGTAGTGATTCCACTCACGGAAATTGGCGTGCTTGAGCTAGTCGTTGTGCCGTTTCCGAGCATCTGGTTGACATTCCATCCCCAACAGCGGATTGTTC
This sequence comes from Bifidobacterium breve, assembly GCA_943325435.2. The sequence goes on along the minus strand of CALPPK020000125.1, from coordinate 3,331 downwards.
CACCTGTAATGACGGCACACACGTGTCCATATCCGGTGGAGATCTGCGTTACGCCAGACAACCCCGCTCCAGATAGCTCTATCACTTGCACCGGTGTACTTGAGTTTGCAGTAGCCCCGTTGCCCAACTGACCGAAGCCGCCATAGCCCCAGCACCACACGGTGGTGTCGGATTTAAGTGCACACGCAAAATCGCTTTGGTTATCAACAGAAATGACTCCTGTGAGACCGGACACCTGCACTGGCCGGTTTCGATTTGTGGTTGTGCCATCACCTAACTGACCACTTGAGTTGAGACCCCAACACCACACCGTCTGATCAGACTTCAATGCGCATGTAAAAGCGGTTCCGACCGTCACTTGCGTGAAACCTGTCATCGGTGCTGCATCAGCACGCTGCGGGGTCTGCAAAGCAACAGGAAGTGCAATCACCATTAGCCCAACTATGAGGGCGGCCAGGTTGCAGCGCAGGAAAGTCTTGATTCGTGAAGCAGGAAACAATGTCATATTGTGCATTGTATGCTTAATTAGTGCATGGTATGCACAGTATGGGCTCAATGCAGGGTTAATTGGTTAATCCGTCTGCTCTAGACCTTTCTCCTAACCGTTACGATTGTCACATGGCCCCAGTATCCAAGAAGAAGAAACCGCCTGTTCCGGCCCCGAAGAAACCGCGGCTGAGTCAGGCAGAGGCCACGGCACGCATGCTGAATGCCACTATTCAGCTTCTTCTTGAATTTGCCCCATCAGACGTGACGGTTGTACGAATTTGTGAAAAGGCAGGGGTTCATACCGATTATGTGGTCCGCTATTTCGGATCCCGAGAAGAGTTGCTATCCCAATCAATCGAAGCTGCATTTATGGGAGTTTTCGTTCAAACGAATAGTGATGAGACCACACGCCTCAATCTGGTTCTTGAAGGCAATGTCGATGTTCTGAAATTAGCGAAGGCGCGAATACAGACAATTACTTACTTGTTGGGTTGTGGCGTTAGCCCCGAACGGTTTCAGGCAAATCAGAAATTGGTTCTTGAATCGGTCTTGTCACAATCACCTAACACCGCTGTGGGAGACCGCACCAGCAAGAATCTCATCCTCATCGGAACCCTCATTGTTCAAGCCATGAACGTCCTTGACGAAGTAAATGACATTTCTGAACAACAGAAAGCGGACATTCTTTCCTACATCGGTTACATGAGCCAGTCCGGAGAAACAGTTCAGGCAGCTTTGGGCTGGGATAAACCCGTACCAAAGAAAAAAACTAAGAAGTAGTTAGTCGAAACCGACAAATGATGCCATTGCATCATTTGGTGCGCGACGTGAACGTACGTCGTTTGCTACGAATTCCTCATCAGGAAAGCCCATAGCGACACAAGTCATGATGACTTGGTCTTCAGGAATGTTGGCGTGTTCGCGAACAACCTGTGACTGCATGATGCCTTGACCGTTGATTACAGAACCAAGACCCTTAGACCATGCTGCAAGAACAAGACCATAGGTGGCTGCACCACAATCGAAGTGTGCGATGGTGTCATGTTCGAGTGCCTTATCAAGTGTGATCACGATTGATACTGGCGCATCAAACTGGCGAAAGCCCCGCATTACCCAATCCTGACGGCGAGCTTTGTCATCACGTTCAATTCCCATTGCTTCGAAAAGTTGAATTGCGATTTCAACCTGGCGATCACGGTGCGGCCCTTCATAGCCGTGGTTCATTTTGATTTCACGATCAACTTTTGAACCCGACATCATGCGCTCGGTGTTGCCTTTGCGAATGTGCTCGAGCGGTTCACCAGTGACAACGTGGTAATGCCATGGCTGAGTATTCATTGACGACGGTGCGCGCTTTGCGAGTTCAATGACTTCTTCAAGAAGAGCGCGAGGTACCGGCTGCTTCTTGTAGCCACGGATACTGCGACGCTCATGCACCACTGTTTCGAAATCTGTTGGGGAGTTCTGATTATCAGCCATGAGTGTTCCTTTGTTCTACTGAAACGCTAGGGCGTCTGTGGGGTCGACGCGTCATCGAGTCATAATCCACTGCATTATTTAGGCAGTATCAGCCGTGGCCAGGAATGTTCTTCCATGGACCACCGTCGGCGCGAGGCTCTTTCGGAAGACCGAGAACTTGTTCGCCCACAATGCCACGCTGCACCTGGCTGGTACCTGCGTAAATGGTTCCGGCACGTGCGTTCAAGAACACGCCAACCCAGTTTGCACTGTCGTTTGGTGAACCCACTGAGTCAGTAGTGAAAGCAGTGTGAGGTGTTTGCCCAACTGGTACCAATGCATCAGCACCGAGAATGTCAACTGCAAGTTCTGTTACTTCCTTGTGGTATTCGCTCCACCACAATTTGCCGATTGACGCTTCTGGACCAGGCTGATTTCCATTAAGGAATGCAGTAAGAGCGCGGTATCCGAGGAAACGCATGATCTCAACCTTGATATGTGCCTGAGCCAGACGTTGGCGGATATGTGGGTCTTTTGTGAGTCCCTTATCTGTTGCCAAACGAGTGAGCTTGTCGAGTTCGCCACGGAATGAGATACCGGAAACAACTGCACCAGCACCACGCTCGTTACCGAGAAGTGTCATTGCGACCATCCAGCCGCCGTTGATTTCACCAACAACGTTTTCTTTCGGACAACGCGCATCTGTAAAGAACACTTCGTTGAATTCAGAATCGCCCGACATCATCTTGATGGGGCGTACTTCCACACCTTTTTGACGCATGTCAACAAGGAGGAATGTAATACCGCGATGCTTCACGTCATCTGGTGACGTACGAGCGAGAACGAAAATATGGTTTGCAAGGTGACCAGCTGATGTCCAAATCTTCTGACCGTTGATGACCCACTCATCGCCGTCAAGAACTGCGCGACATCCCAAGTTTCCAAGGTCAGAACCGGCCGATGGCTCGCTGTAACCCTGGCACCAACGATCTTCACCGGAAAGAACGCGAGGAAGGAAATGCTTCTTCTGCTCTTCAGTACCGACAGCAAGGATGGTGTTACCCAACATGCCAATTCCGAAACCATCATTTGGTCCACCACCTGGAACGCCAGAGAGTGCGAATTCTTCTGCGATAACTAATGACTCGATAGCAGTGAGTCCGGCGCCGCCGTATTCCTTTGGCCACGTGGTGGCAAGGAAATCATTCTTTGCCAACTTCTCGCGCCACTCTTCAGTCCATGCAGCGGCGTCTTTATGATTCAGAGCACCGATGCCCTTCCAGTCTTTTGGAAGGTTGGCGTCGAGGAAGGCGCGCACCTTTGTGCGGTACGTGTCGGCTTGGGGTGGGTAAACAAAATCCATGTTCCTACCCTAGTAATGGCT
>CALPPK020000124.1 GCA_943325435.2 Bifidobacterium breve | reverse complement strand
GTAGCTACAAGTTGACACCCGGCCGCTGTCGCAAGTGCATGCACCCGAGCAATCACAACTTGCGGAATGCGATGCATCAATTGCATCAAGTTCGAACACACCGTGAACAGCTCGAACGCATCATCACGTGACGTGCCTGCCATCTCTCCGAAATTATGCCCGGCAGAAAAAACTGGGCCTTCAGCTGCCAACACAACTCCCACCGCATCAGAGACTGCGATTTCTTCAAAAGCAGCGGTGAGTTCCTTCAGAACATCCAGCGATAACGCATTGCGCTTGGCTGGGTTACACAGCGTGACGGTGACAATGTCAGCCTCACGCGATACTCGAACTTTTTGGTCCATAACAAACCTCCATGGTCACCATATATATGGCAACCAATTGGTGCGCCCTCTGGGGCTCGAACCCAGGACCTGCGGATTAAAAGTCCGTTGCTCTACCGACTGAGCTAAAGGCGCGGAAGGAACTGAATTCGGAGCGAAACTCGCCCAGAATGCCGAATACATCCGTTTTTCATGATAGTTCACCCAAACCGGAAACATTCATTCCGATAGCAAGGTCACAGAGATTTAGCCCACTTCAGTGAGATTTATCTGAATTGCGTACCAGCCAGCACACAGCACTGATCTTTGGCTCTCTGAAATGGGGTGGGACTGTCTAGGCCGCGGGCGGGCGAGGCTGTCTGCGCTAGGTAAGCACGGATGTGTTCACCAAAGGTCAAAACAGATTTATCCGGAAAGTGGAGACGCTCATTTACTGTGCCGTTCGATAAGTGAACATCGCAGTTACTTCCGTTGGGCACTGCGTGTTGGAACACCAGCCCCTGATCGCAAAGGCCCTACTGAAGTAGGGTTCCCTATTACTTGAGTCACGTCGTTTAGGGAGCATGTCATGTCAGCAAAGAAGTTCAACTCCGCCATATTGGCTATCACTGTTGTTATGACAGCAATCACCCTCAGTACGAATGCTTCAGCGGAGACGGATTCAACCACCACCCCAATCGCTACTCCAGTTGTCGCAGGTTGCAGCACCACAGTTAGTGGAGCAACTTCAACCACTATTGATGAGGCATACATCAATCTGTGCGACGTAGTTCTCACCCGAAAAGACGAGGGTTACGACGATGCTGTGGAACTCAACGGTGCAACTTTTAAGTGCACTGATCCCGCTGGGGCAACAACTGCTTTCAACCGCGACTTTTACATGGACCGTATAAATGAGATCAACAGCCAGGTAAGTGCATGGCTAAACACCAGTCCACGTGCAACTTGGGCGCCCGTTAATCCATCGAAACAGAACTGCAGTTTTCCTTTTACGTCAAAGGAGAGCAATACGGCAACTTCGTTTCCTGTTACCTCATCCAAATTTGGAGCTGGTTCATTCGCCACCACCTGCACGACTGAATTCAAGATGTCTACAGATTTTGTCTACACGATGACAATTCCAACGACGAATCCTGACGCCAACGTTGATAGCCAAGGGCGAATGTTAATGGTGCAGCCCCAAACAAAGGCTTGGCCTTGGACTCTTGGTTTTGGCGGCACTCGTAGCTGCACCTGGAAACTCACGTTGGGAACCACTGGAGAGCTCTCGGGAACCATTGCTCAAAACTTTGGCAACTTGCCAAAGACGCAAGCAAGCGTTGCTTGGAATTGCAAAGAAGGGTTCACAAAAGTCATCTGCGTCAGTTACACAGTGACGTCAGAAATTACAGTCACAGGCGGAACAAACGCCTTCGAAGGAGCAACTGGTTCTGGAATACAAACCGACGTGCGCATCTTGCCTGCTTTGCTTATTGACATGCCCTTTGAAGCCGACGGTACTGTCTTGGCTGCTTCGGCCAGTGCTCGCTACAAACGGCCTGTGTTGAAATTGGCCAGTTCTGTCGCCAAGCCAAAGTCTTCGCTATCTCTGCGGTTCAAGCCGAATGCATCACCAACTAAATCAACGACCTCGTCAACTAATAAGAAACTCTCGTACACGGTTTCCAAGGCTCGCAAAGCAACATGCTCCATAACCGGAAAATCCGGTTCACGCAACATCACATTGGTGAAGGGCGCGAAGAGCAGTTCGACAGGTCTAATCAGTACTTCCCTCACAACTGCAACTTTGCGCACGAAATTAAAACTCGCCGCCACTAAAAAAGCCTCGTTAACGATCACTTGCACTGTCGGCAAGAAAAAAGTTGTGCAGCGGGTTTCTCAAGTTCTTAAATGAACAAATAGTTAAACAACCGAAAAGCTAAACGGCCGACCGTGGACCCACGCAAAGGGTCGCATGCAGGCAGAATTCAGCCGTGTCCCGTCTGAACGGGCATGCGGAAATGTGACGAAAAACGGCTGGGGCGACGAAAATTTCCTCCAATTCTGAGTTATTTTCTGTGCTGACCAACTGACCGGTTGGGCAACAAAGTTCACAGGAGTGAAAACATGAAAAAAACAATTATCGCTATGGCTGCAGCATCAGTTCTGTTGCTTACTGCCTGTGGAACAGATGGGTCAACTGCTGACACCACTGTCGCTGCAGCTGACGAAACCGAAATGACTAAAGAGGTAGGCAACATCGTTGAAGTTGCTCAGGGCAATGCCGACTTCTCAACTTTGGTTGCTGCAGTAACTGCAGCTGGCCTTGGTGATGCACTTTCAGGAGAAGGACCTCTCACGGTTTTCGCCCCGACAAATGCAGCGTTCGAAGCGTTGCCAGCTGGACTTCTTGAGAAGCTTCTGCTTCCAGAAAACAAAGAAGTTCTCACAAAGATTCTCACCTACCACGTTGTGGCAGCAAAAGTAATGGCGGCTGACGTTGCTGCAGGCGATGTCACCACACTTGAAGGTTCAACCTTTGCCGTAACAACAGAGGGTGGTGTCAAAGTGAACACAGCCAATGTGACAGCAACCGATGTTCCAGCATCAAACGGAGTCATCCACGTCATCGATGCGGTTCTCGTACCTGCATCAATTGATGTTGCATCACTCTAGATAAAAACTAACGAATAGAGTCGGTAAGGGGATCCTCTTACCGACTCTATTTTTTTATCCAAGTACCACGAGGCTCGCGTACACATGACATCTAACATCACAGAACTCATCGGGGTCTATGACGCAGACTCCACACTGTTGGGCGAGATCTCATATTGGGTTGGTGCCCGTCTGGGCATTACTCATTGTTCACTATGCGAACTAACTCACGGCCTCTTTACACAGAAGTCCGAATGGAGACAGTGTGCCGAGTCACTCACTATTCCCTTTCGACTCGTTCACCGAGATGATGCACCTGACGATGTCATCGCTGCGCTCGCCGGTCAGTTTCCTGCAGTATTGCAACGCACTACGGAAGGGTTGAAAGTCATTCTGATCAAAGATGAACTTGAGCGTTTCCACGGCCGCACCGCAGACTTTGCTGAGTGGATCACCGAATATCTTGCCTCCTCATAAAAACTGAATCCAGAAGGGCTACTCTGACAATTAGCGAAGCACAACGATTCGACATGCAGCTCGGACTGCGATCACACCTAGGAGATGACGTGGCAAACATACTTATGGAACACCTGCCACCCTCAGGCTGGTCGGACGTCGCCCGCAAACAGGATTTTGAGCCGATCAATTACCGGATCGGCAATATCGAAAAAGAACTCACCCGTATCAACGGCACCTTGAAAGTAATCATCGGCGGCGTACTTACAGTGTCAGCCGCAATCATTGTCTTACTGATTCAACTGAACCAGAATATTTCTTCGCTCTAAGTCGGAAGTAGCTAGTCGAAACCGACAAATGATGCCATTGCATCATTTGGTGCGCGACGTGAACGCACGTCGTTTGCTACGAATTCTTCATCGGGAAAGCCCATTGCAACACAGGTCATGATGACTTGATCTTCAGGAATGTTTGCGTGTTCACGAACAACCTGTGACTGCATGATTCCTTGACCGTTGATTACAGAACCAAGACCTTTAGACCATGCTGCAAGAACAAGGCCATACGTTGCTGCACCACAATCGAAGTGTGCGATGGTGTCGTGTTCAAGTGCCTTATCAAGTGTGATCACGATTGAAACTGGCGCGTCGAACTGACGGAAGCCGCGCATCACCCAATCTTGGCGGCGAGCTTTGTCATCGCGTTCAATTCCCATAGCTTCGAAAAGCTGAATGGCAATTTCAACTTGACGATCACGGTGTGGGCCTTCATAGCCGTGGTTCATTTTGATTTCACGATCAACTTTTGAACCCGACATCATGCGCTCGGTGTTGCCTTTGCGAATGTGTTCAAGTGGTTCACCAGTGACAACGTGGTAATGCCACGGTTGTGTGTTCATTGATGATGGTGCGCGCTTTGCGAGTTCAATGACTTCTTCAAGAAGAGCACGAGGGACCGGTTGCTTCTTGTAGCCACGGATACTGCGGCGCTCATGCACCACTGTCTCGAAATCTGTTGGGGAGTTTTGATTATCAGCCATGAGTATTCCTTTTCTCAATTGAAACGGTAGGGCGTCTGTGGAGTCGACTCATTATCGAGTCATAATCCACTGCATTTTTTGGGCAGTATCAGCCGTGGCCGGGAATGTTCTTCCATGGGCCGCCGTCAGCGCGTGGCTCTTTCGGAAGACCGAGAACTTGTTCGCCCACAATGCCGCGTTGTACTTGGCTGGTACCTGCGTAAATGGTTCCGGCGCGTGCATTAAGGAACACACCAATCCAGTTCGCACTGTCGTTTGGTGAGCCTGGTGAGTCAGTAGTGAAAGCCGTGTGAGGAGTTTGACCAACTGGGACAAGTGCATCAGCACCAAGAATGTCAACAGCAAGTTCTGTTACTTCCTTGTGATATTCGCTCCACCACAATTTGCCAATTGATGCTTCTGGTCCAGGCTGATTGCCGTTCAGGAATGCAGTAAGCGCGCGGTATCCGAGGAAACGCATGATCTCTACTTTGATATGAGCCTGGGCAAGACGCTGGCGGATATGCGGGTCTTTGGTCAGTCCCTTGTCTGTTGCCAAACGAGTGAGCTTGTCGAGTTCGCCACGGAATGAGATACCAGAAACAACTGCACCAGCTCCACGCTCGTTACCAAGAAGTGTCATTGCGACCATCCAGCCGCCATTAACTTCACCAACAACGTTTTCTTTCGGACAACGTGCATCTGTAAAGAACACTTCGTTGAATTCAGAATCGCCTGACATCATCTTGATGGGGCGTACTTCTACACCTTTTTGACGCATGTCAACAAGAAGGAACGTAATACCGCGATGCTTCACGTCATCTGGTGATGTACGAGC